>DEIL01000291.1:0-5881 GCA_002352445.1 Desulfobulbaceae bacterium UBA2775 | reverse complement strand
CCACTCCTCAGTGCAACTCTTTCATACACAAGATGTTCAGGCAAATAAACGACAACACATTCATCAAAATCACCTTGCCATTGAACTTCATAGAGTAGCGGTACTTCAATAACCAAATGTTTTACGCTGCCTTCCCTTTGCTTCCATCTTTGATTTACAATTTCACTGATGATGGGATGCAGAATAGCTTCAAGCTGCAATTTAATTCTCTCATCTTTGAAAGTCACTTCTCTCAGTATCTGCCGATTGACTGTTCCATCCGAGTGAAGAAATCTACCACCAAAAACTTCCTTAAACTTCTTTAACCCTTCAGCACCAGGTTGAAGTTGTTTCCGGCAGAGTTGATCTGTATCAATGAGTTCGCATCCAAGCGAGGACGCCAGCATTTTGCTTACCGTGCTTTTTCCGCTCCCCAGTCCACCCGTAACAGCGATCTTCATATGATGCCACCCTGCGGCACCCACCCAAGTTTACCCAGTACATCAGAAAAATCACCCCAGAGAGGCGCAACCTGATCCAACGTTTCTGCAGTTACCGGGTGCTGCAGAACAAGACGGTGGGCATGAAGTAACTGACGGGGAAAATCACTATTATCTCTATTGGCTCCATATATTTTATCCCCAACAACGGAATGACCTAAATGGGCCATATGCACTCGTATCTGGTGGGTTCGACCTGTCTCAATCCTTATTCTGACAAGGCTGAATCTTCCATCCAATTCTTCCAGTACCTCCCATCGAGTTACAGCATGCCTCCCTTTTTCAGGTCGCACGGCCATCTTCTGCCGATTAGCAGGATGACGGCCTATGGAAGCTACCAGTCGACCACTCTTTTTTTTCATCGTCCCATGTAAAAGAGCGATATACCATTTTTGTATATTCCTGTTTTTAAACAGTTCGGTTAGTTTTCCCTGCACCGGTTCACTCTTTGCTGCCAACATGATACCGGAGGTATCCTTGTCCAGTCTGTGAACAATTCCGGGACGCAATTTGTCACCTACTCTGCTAATAGCCCGACAGTAGTAAACCAGTCCATTTGCCAATGTTCCCGTATGATTTCCAGTTCCTGGATGCACCACAATTCCAGGTGGTTTTGACAAAATAATCAGATGTCCATCTTCGAAAAGAATATGAAACTCGACCTTTTCCGGCAACACATCTATTTCAGGGAGGGCAACAACAGTCCCGGTAACAGTTTCACCAGATTTAAGGCGATAACTATTCTTTCGTGTATCACCTTCAACTCTAATCAAACCTTCATTGACAGATGTGGAAATACGTGCTCTGGAGACCGACGGAAGAACCTGAGAAAGAAACTGATCTAAGCGGATTCCTGCAGCCCCGCGGTCAATTTTTATCGAAAAATACTTATCGGGAACCACGGAGGGATTTATACCGTTATTGCAGCATTCCATACAACAATCACTGAATCACTGCCCGAATATACTCAATCCGAGATATTCGTGAATAACCAGATAGCGGAGCTTTATGAGAAGATAGCTTCAATAGTATCACTGACAGTTGCTTCCTCTTTATCCTGCGCCAGAGATAGTTCGGTTACCAAGAGACCTTTCGCCGTATCCATCATTTTTCTCTCTCCGTAGGAAAGATCTTTATCAACACTGAGGAGAAAGAGATCACGGAGTACTGATGCTACTTCGTGAACAGAACCGGTCTTGATTTTTTCCATATAGTCGCGATATCTTCGATTCCAGGTTTGAGAACCCAACTCAACGGTTCTGTCTTCGAGAATATCAAGGACTCCGCTCACTTCACTTTCATCAACAATGGCACGAAGTCCTACATTTTCACTGCTAATAGTCGGTATCATAATTGTCATTTTATTTTCCAGTATCTCCAAAACATAAAATTTTTGATCAATACCAGCAACAGTCTGCATTTCTACAGATTTAATGACACCAACACCATGGGCCGGATATACAGCCATATCACCTTCAGAAAACACTCATTTCTCCTTGTCCAAAAACACCTGCCAGAAGGCAGAATATGTCCCAACTCCAACTGGCATAACTCAAGTAAACCGCAAGAGAATTGCCAGTCTGAGAAAAATTACGGAATCAAAACAGCTTGTTACAATTTAATTATAATGTAAGTCTAAGAAGTTTTAAAATTTTCTATTTGCACAAACGAACAACATAACACAATTATCCTAAAAATACTGCTGTTTTTGTGTCAGTCTATGCAAGAGGCATGCAGATTTGGAAAAAAAGATGGTTACTTCAGACTGTTTAAAATTGACATTGCCTTTGCCGGATCATCTCCAAGAAACAGACGAATACCTTCTTCGATAGTGTCATAGCGCGAGTCAAGAATCTGCCGCTCATCATCGCTCAGAGGTGCCAATACATATTTTTCTACGGGAAAATCACGATGTACATCACCCTGCCCTGGCCTGCCGATCCCAACTTTCAGTCGATAGAAATCACGGCTACCCAGGGTCTGAACAAGAGATTTTATTCCCTTGTGCCCCCCGTCTCCGCCTCCTTTTACCAGTTTTATTCTTCCAGAAGGCATATCAAGATCATCATGGATAACAAGAATTTGTTCAGGGCCAACTTTAAAAAAATGAGCAAACTCGACAACCCCTTTGCCACTCAGGTTCATAAAAGTCATCGGTTTTAAAAAAAGAACTGTACGCCCGAATAATTGCACACGACTGGAAAGGGAGTACCACTTTTCCCTGACGATCTGCACCTGCCACCTTTGCGCCAACTCATCAACCACAGCAAACCCGACATTATGACGTGTATCATCATACTTGCTGCCTTTATTTCCAAGTCCAACTATAATGAAAGGTTTTATCGCCATTGGTAGTAAAACAAAAGAAGTCTGGGGAAAAACTTTCCCCAGACTTCTCAATCAAATACAGTAAATAAAAAAAAGAATGAATAACCGCTACTTACTCTGCTGATGCATCTACATCTGCTGCTTCTTCTCCCTCTGCTTCAGCTTCTACTGCACCTTCTTCATCTTCTTCCATTTCAGTTTCCTTCATCCCCGCTATAGCCACTGCGACTAGTGTTTCATCAGGATCAGTGATCATTCTTACACTATCTGGGATGGAAATATCGCGACACTTAAGATTCTCCCCAATATCGAGATCAGTTACATCCAGGTTACACTGATCAGGTATATCCAGAACATTCCCTTCGATCACAACAGTTCCACTGGCAACTATCAGCACCCCGCCAAGATCGACTCCTTTTGCAATGCCTTCAAAAATAACCGGTACGTCAAAGGCACGATCTTTTGATAGATCAATCTCACAAAAATCAACATGGATCAGAGCATCACTGACCGGGTGGGTCTGCACTTCACTTATTAAAACACTCTTTTCAGACTCTCCATCAATCTTCAGAGTAACAAGGGTGTTGCGACGATAAAACTCAAGCAGCTTCGCCATCAAAGTTTTTGACTCAAGCTGCAGTTGCATAGCCTCTCCACCGCCGCCATAAACCACGGCAGGAGTCATACCTTCCATCCGTAATCGGCGCATGGCTCCCTTTCCAGAAGTCGGCCTGTGAGAAGCAGACATTTCAACTTGAAGCATAATTCCTCCTTTATAAAACAGCCGCGGTCAAAATTGACGAGCGACTGACTATATCATATCAATTTATCTACAAATAATCGTAGCAACTTAACCCAAACAGATCAGAACTTCCCAAAATACTGACCCGACAAGTCGGAAAACTCTTTAGTTACGCTGGATAAGTGCCTCGAAAGTCTCTCTACGTTCGTTATCTGTTGCTGACATTTAACCAATCAAATTTAATATCACTATAAAATTTTTGCTTCTTATTACAGCTTTTAAGGAGCTAGGCACTAAAAACTTAAACGGTAAAGCTATATCCAATATGCGGGTTATACAAATAACGAACTGACAGAATCCTCATTGTGGATCCTGTTAATCGCATTTGCAAGCAGCTTAGATACCGACAGTACCGTAATTTTCTCACAACTAAGCGCTTCCCCTCTGAGAGGAATGGAATTGGTAACAACCAATGACTTCAGCTCAGAATTTGTAATACGCTCAATCGCCGGACCGGAGAGAACAGCATGTGAACAACACGCATGAACCTCTTTTGCTCCATTAGCAATCAGGGTCTTTGCTCCGGCGCATAACGTTCCAGCAGTATCTACCATATCATCCAATAGAATTGCTGTCTTGCCTTCCACATCACCAATAACATGCATCGCCTCGCATTCATTGGGCTTATCCCGACGCTTATCGATAATTGCCAGACCGGAATTCAGTCTTTTGGCAAAAGCCCGTGTCCGTTCAACACCACCAGCATCAGGAGAAACCATAACAACATCATCAAAATTTTCCTGAATATAAGCAAGCACTACCGGTGCTGCATAGAGATGATCTACGGGTATATTAAAAAAACCCTGTATCTGTCCAGCATGTAAATCCATACAGAGAACACGCCTTACCCCTACAGCCATAAACATCTCTGCAACGACTTTAGCGGTAATTGGAACTCGAGGTGCATTTTTTCTATCTTGCCGGGCATAACCGTAATAGGGAACCACTGCGGTAATACGCCTGGCCGAAGCTCGTCTAAGCGCGTCTACCATGATCACCAGTTCCATCAGGTGATCATTAACGGGGGTACACGTAGGCTGAATGATAAAAACGTCCGTACCACGAACATTTTCCTTCACCTCAACAAAAATTTCCCCGTCGCTGAACGTCTTGACTTCAGCCTCACACAGAGGTAAATCCAGATGATCAGCTATCTCTCTGGCCAGCTGCCTGTGAGCGTTACCCGAAAAAATCTTAATTATATTAGCCATCGTTTTAATTATATTAAAAAAGAAGAAACCATATTCTGATGGCTGGGGCGGTAGGGGTCGAACCTACGAATGCCGGGATCAAAACCCGGTGCCTTAACCACTTGGCTACGCCCCAACACTTGCTGTTCTAGGAGGCTGTCCGAGAATGCATTTCGAAGTCTGCGCTATCTGCCCCAACTCTTCGTTATTTTCATAAAAATAATGCTCGTAGGTAAGCATAGACTCCGATATCATGTATATGACTGTGCTTATTTTTCTGAAAAACCTCGATTTGAGAGAAAATGCTTATTCTCGGACAAGCTCCTAGCAACAAAAACTCTGTCTCCAAATTTCCTGCACAACAGATCCGTGATACTGTTAAAATCAGGTTTACCAGGATTTTCAGCATCTGGAAAAACTCCAAAGACAGTAGGCCCACTGCCGGACATCAAGGTTCCTGATGCTCCCGATTCCAACAATAGTCGCTTCATATCCTCTATCTCCGGATACTTCGCACTGGTAACTTCTTCAAGGTCATTGTGCATTTCACCCAAAGGTAAGGAACCTGCCTTGTGCTTTTGAAAGCAAAATAATTTATAATTAATGGTTGTGCTTGTCAAGGATAAATTTTCAAATGCCCAGCGTGTAGAAACCAAAAAACCGGGGTTGACAAGAACAAAAGTGACATCTTTGAGAGGGTCAACAGGACACATGATATCACCAACACCATGGGCGACCACTGCCCCATGTTCAACCGTAAAAAACGGTACATCTGCTCCAAGGGGGCGGGCCAGCCGAACTAGTTCTCTCTCTGAAAGCGGTTGATCGAAGAGTTTATTCAATCCCTGAAGCACCGTACCGGCATCACTGCTTCCACCACCAAGACCAGCCGCCACGGGTATCTTTTTTTCGAGATAAATCTTAAGCTTTGGTACCTTTTTCAGGCCGGCAGTTGAAAAAAAAGCAACCGCTGCTTTGACTGCCAGATTATCCTCTCCCATGGGAAGTTCAGGATCGTCACAAGAAAATTCAATACCCGTTCCACTATCTGTTTCAAGGATGAGTGTATCGTACAGGTCGAG
>DEIL01000154.1:9169-9853 GCA_002352445.1 Desulfobulbaceae bacterium UBA2775 | reverse complement strand
CCCCCGACGTTATATGAAAATCGGAGAGGTTGCCCATCAACGATTACTGCAGTTATGCCGAATAGCATTCTGAGCAATAATCAAATCAGGAATTCCCACCCCATTGAGACCATTCTTCAAGCAGGTATATTGAAAGTCACCTAATTGAGCCCAATCAACATCAATTGACAGTTTATTAACGCTAGACAATGTATCAAATAGCATCAAAACGTCCTTTTCTGATGCTTCTGAGGTAGTTATCTACATCTTCTGTTTCAACGTTATCTTTCCAGATGCCAAATAACTCGTTGGGTTGAGCGGCTGCTTTTTTTTCGTCATCTGCGATGGGTACGAGCTTGGCACAGGGCTTCCCGCGATAGGTAATGATCACCTCTTCTCCTCTACTAACGGTGTTTAACAGCTCTTTAGAATGAAATCGAAGGTCTTTGGCTGTAGCCTGCATTGCGTCACCTCTCAAATGTAATTATGTTTACACTTAAAAGTATAAACTCTGTCAATGGCGGAAGCAAGTTTCTTCGCAAACAATTATGACATTACTGATCAGTTCTGATATCATACAGTAGTGGCTAGATGATATCAGAAACCCTCATTACATCGCTCTGCAGTGTAACTCACAAGAAGGTCAAAATATGGCAAATGTAAGTCTGCGTGGTATAGATGATCATATGAAAAAGCTTCTTAAAG
>DEIL01000154.1:8151-9100 GCA_002352445.1 Desulfobulbaceae bacterium UBA2775 | reverse complement strand
TACCTACTCTGACCTTGATAGCTTGGCAGGTACATGGAGTGATGCGGAAAATGACGAGTTTATGGCTGCAGTTCGCGATTTGGAGCGGATTGATGAGGATATGTGGAAATGAAGAAAATCTTAATTGATACGAATGCGTATGCAGCATTTAAAAATGGCAAAAAGGAAGCAATTCAAATTTTCAGAATGGTTGAGCAGATCGGCATCTGCACAGTTGTCATGGGTGAATTACTGGCCGGATTTATCATTGGTAGCAGGGAAGAAAAGAACAGAAAAGAGCTTAGCGATTTTTTGTGTTCGCCACGTGTGGTGTTTCTCCTGGCCGACAATGAAACGTCAGAATATTATGCCAGGTTATTTCACCAGCTGAGACGAAAAGGACAACCGATACCGACCAACGATCTCTGGATAGCTGCCACCGCCTTGCAACATGGCTACACTGTATTCACTTACGATAAACATTTTTCAAATATTGAAAATTTGATAACGTGCCACTCTCCAGCTCAACTGTTTCCTTGATGTGCNNCGTTTTTCACAGGTTTGCTTTGTAGTCGAAGATCACATATCGCTCCATCGTTTAGCGATAATGTCCTGCCTGTCCTCATCGAGATCCCAGTTAAAATATCGGCCATTATTTCCTCGCTCAGTAAGAATCCGCTGGGCCAGTGTGGTTTTACCAACTTGCCTTGGCCCGCCGACAAAGACCATTTTTCCATTCAGATCATCTTTAATGAAATTTGCAATGTATCTCATGTGGCTATTTTACACTGTACTGCAAAATGGCCAAGTCTGTTTTGCAGTAGGATGCAAAATAGACTTGTGCTGCCAACTTGCTGCGAGCTGGATGATCGTGTTTTTGACTGAGGTTCGTGTCCGAGCTTTTAACTTCAACGAGAAATCAGGTTTTTTATGCGATGTCAAGGAAACCGGAAAACATCTCGCCAAACTC
>DEIL01000154.1:6869-8094 GCA_002352445.1 Desulfobulbaceae bacterium UBA2775 | reverse complement strand
TCCTGCAAATATTTGACAGCCTGAACCATGTTTAATTCAGCCTGTATTTCTATGGCAATGATATCGGTAAGGTCTGAGTGGCAGCGCCGACACACAGGATCACCTTTATTTCCGGCTCGACAAACCGGGCAGTGTCTCATGGTTTATGATTCCATGTAAAAAATAATTTCAGCCAGCTCGCTCAATGCCTCAGTGAGTTTATCCTTATCGTCTGCCTTGAGAGCATCTTTAATTTGCTCCATCAGCTCAATCAATTCTTCTTTGTCTTCTGTTTCGGCACCGCCCAGTAAATTTTCCGCTTTTTTCAGTAATCTACTCACTTCAACAGGCAGATCGTGATCAGAGTCCGCATCCTCCGAGTCTGTTTCTGTTACGCTCTCTTCATCAAAGAGCTGAATTATTTTACCTTTGGCTCTGTCCATATCTTCTTCGTTAAAACGACCGATGGCATTGTCAATGGATATCTGTTTAGATTTACCTGTAAATTTTTCGGTGGCCGTAACATGGAGAATACCATTTGTATCCAGTTCAAATGTTGTGACAATATCGTTTCCTGCGGGAACCCTGGAAAGGTCGCCGATCACAAATTCTCCAAGTTTAATATTATCTTCTGGAACTTTCTCTTCCCCCTGAAATACATTAACCCGTACACTCTCCTGATTATCATATAAGGTAAAAAACACATCGCTTTTCCTGACCGGAATAGGAGAATTTTTTCTGATCAGAGGCACATATATGTTTTCATAAGACATGATGGTGTCGTTCATGGACAAGGTACTTGTTCCAAAGGTGTATGGCGTAATATCCACCAGGACTGCAGTAACATCTTCTCCACTGAGCATACCGGCCTGAATTGCAGCTCCACTGGCAATACAGAGGTCAGGATTCACCTCACTGCGCGGCTGAACTGAAAACTCCTCCTCAATATATTGCTGCACCAGTGGTGTTCGGGTTGAGCCGCCAGCCAGCAGAATTTCTTCTATATCTGATGCTGTTAAGTCGGCACTCTGCAATGCGGTGTGTATGGCGCTGATGGTTTCTTCAATCAGGGGCCGGATCATATCTTCATAGGTTTCTCTGCTTATTTCAAGAGACAGATGTGCCGGGACACCATTCTGTTCAAAGAGATATTCCTCCTTGATTTCAGCGAAGGGGTTGTCCGAAAGCACAAACTTGGCATGTTCGGCTGCCAGTATTACCCTGGCCGACTCTTCAGGAGAAAGGG
>DEIL01000154.1:1163-6802 GCA_002352445.1 Desulfobulbaceae bacterium UBA2775 | reverse complement strand
ACAACGGAAACATCAAAGGTTCCACCGCCGAGATCATAGACCATGATTGTCTTGCCTTCGCTGTGTTTTCCTTCATAGGCAAGAGCGGCAGCAGTCGGCTCGTTAATCATCTTAATATTTGCAAAACCTGCAATCTCTCCTGCCTCTTTTGTGGATAGACGCTGAACATCTGAAAAATAGGCAGGCACGGTAATAACAGCACTTGTTACTGTCTCTCCCAGATAGTGCTCGGCATTTTGCTTGAGGGATTTAAGGATAATTGCTGAAATTTCACGGGGAGCATATTCCTGACCGGCCATGGTGACTTTTTTGCCGCTCCCCATAAGGCGCTTGATGGATTTGACAGTACGCTCAGGGTATACCGGATATTGATTCCTGGCTGGTTCGCCGACAAGAAGTTTCCCATCCTGATCCATTGCCACATATGAAGGAAAAATTGCACTATTGTTGTGTTTCAACAACAGAGGTTGTCCGTCTTCAAAAATTGCTACTTCCGAGTTAGTTGTTCCAAGGTCTATACCTATAATTTTTCCTTCCATCCTGTTCCTGTCTCTTTTTTTAAATTTACAACCGATTCACTCTCACATCGGCCAAACGTAAAATTTCACCATGCAATGTGAAGCCCGTTCGTGACTCACTGCTCACCACACCATCCTCAAGTTTTTCCAGGGAATCGGTGCCCACAGCACGCATGGTGTGTGGGTCAAATCTGTGACGTAAAACATCCATGGGAACCGCTCCACATTCCAGTAACAATTCAATAATTCTCTCAAGGGCCATCTCCTGGCCTCTACTGACAGATTGGAGCACTTTGTCATCAGAGCGTTTCCAGCACTGGAACCATGGAATTGCTTCTCTACTCTGTCGCAGCGTTTGCAGGGAGGCCTGAACACTGTCATATAAATCGAGCAGTCCCTGTAGAACCGGTTCTGGATTGCTCTTTTCTATCAGTAAATCAATCTTTTTATTTCCCTGCTCAATAAGTTCGGAGGTCTCCTGAAAACGATCCAGACTCTCTTTAACGTTCCGTGATTCTATCCTGATCTCATTTTTCAGGGCTATCATTTCCTTGTAGAATGAAGAGAGAGAAAGTTTACGAGGTGCTGCCCTCTTTTCATAGTCGGCTCTATCCAGATATTCGCGAAATTTGTCAATCAGGGCTTCGTTGTTCATTCTCGTCATATTCTACCCTGTCACCTTTACCTGACCCGCCGAGGCTGTCAAAATATTACGCAACATTTCTATACCCGGCCTTTTCCCTTTCCGGGCCAGCCTGATATCAAGAATCAACTCTTCCACTTCGGGCAGCTCAGCGTCAAACAATGAATAACGGAGTCGGTCTTTTTTGGTTTTTATCTGTTCATAAGAGGCACGAATCCGCTGAAAGTCGGCGGGGAATCGTTCAGGTGGATATTGCCTGACCATTTTCAGGTAGGCTTTTTTAACTGCAGAGTCGTCACTGTCTTCGGATATATCAAGAATTTCAAATGGTGTTTTCATGTAAACAAACTCAGTTGTTTTGGATTGCTTTTCTTCTTTACCGGTGATTCCGGGTTCTCGTCGGGATCCTCGGAATCAAGGATTTCTTCTACCATTCTGTTCAGTTCTTCTTCAGTAGGCTCTTCTTCTCCTTTAAGTTTTTCAAAAAGAGCGCCACCAAACATCTTTTTGAGCAACTGCTTCGGATTCCCGCCCATATCCACGGGCGGTCCCATAAAAGAAGCATTTTCATCAAGAAAGACCCCAATCAAGTTTGCCGTGGCTTCATCATCCATATCCATTGCCTCATGCCAGGCAGTGTCAAGAGTATCGATCTGCCGGTGGCTCAACCATTTTTGACCACCCCTGGTTTTGGCGAATATCTGATAAAACAGAAACAGCGGGTTTTTCTTATGCCTCCTAAGGGCGGCTTTTGCATAGAGTTGAAGCAGGTCATGATAATGTTGAAGATAGAGGATCTGACAAATGCGTTTTGATTCATCCATGGAGAAAACAAGACGGGATGCTCTTTTCAAACAGGGAGTGAAAACGGAACGAAATTTCTCCATCTCCTCGTGTTTTTCCCCTTTGCAGTGGGAGATATTCTCAAATAACTGCAGAATAACATCTTTTTCAACAGACTTTTTTGCTGTTTTTTGCAGTTGCGCGGTGAAATAGCTGAGCCGCCCCGGCGCTATGTTCAATAATCCTGCTTCCAGTCGAATTGCAAAATGTGCGAGCAGCGGGTCTGCAGCGTTATTTTCTCCCTCTGCAAGCAGTCTTAAGCCACCAACTTCATCGCCGCTCAACATGATCAATAACCCGTGGTATATCTGAATTTTTCCCTGACTGAGATTCTGGCGTTCAAAGGATGCGGCAAGTTCACATTCCCGCAGGGCAATCTCATACTTCTGCTGTTTAGCCATCTTCCCGGCGTGGGCTAAATGAGCATCGATGAGCATTGTTCGCACTTTGGGATTGATAGGATCAACAGCCAGCAGCTTACCGGCAAGTCGACTGGCTTTTTTAAAGGCACCGCGTCGAATTGCCGCCTCTACACCGAGGGTTGTAACCCCGGCATCTTCGGGGAAGGTTTCAAGCATGGTGTTGATATATTTATATCGTCTGCCAGAGCTGAGGTGTTCAAGGTTTACGAGTTTCATCCAGGTCTCTTTATCCACCGGATCATAAGGAATACTCTTTTGCAGCATCACCTCTATATCTTTTGAATCATACTCATAACTGTCCTTTTCCATCTGTTCTGCAATATGCCGATAAACAAGAGCAATCTTTAAATTTTTATCCGGGCACTCATATTCATCTGCCATAAGCAGACCACAAAACTCCTGCCAGGCATCTTCGATATAATAGCTGTCTTCAAGCTCCACAGCGAGTGCTTCAAGTCTCATATGGTCATATTTACCCAGCTGGCCGAATCTTTTCTGAAAATCCCTTGCTTGGCCGGGCACATGGGGCAGGATACGAAAACATATCTTTCTCAGCTGTTTTTTGCCAAGACAGTTCCCATGACGAACCAGCGTCTGATAAAGAGTGGATGGCTGCATGCCCGGTTTATCCAGACTATCCAACAGTCTGGCTGTATTGGCATCCGTTCCTCCCAGGGTATTGACAACTTTCAGCTCTATGCCGGCAGGTTTTTTCCCAGCCCTGTGATCATTATCAGCCAGGTGACGATAGGGGAGAGTCAAAGATGAAAATGGAGAATCCAGGGGGATTTTCTCAAAAAACCTGAGTGAATCTGTACGATCTTCGTCAAATGCGAGCATTCCTTTCAGGGCCAGGCAGAAATTTTTATAGGGAGAACGAAAAGGAATTTCCCTGAGAGCGGCATGAGCCACATTGTCAACCTGCGTGCAATATGCCTGCAGAGCACGTTCAGCAGAACTGTAATGTGATTGGATCAATGATTCTTCCGGCAAGACGTCCTTCAACTGCATCTGACCACCGAGCAGGAGAGCGGCAAATATTTCATCTATGGTCGTCTCTTCATTTTTTGTCAGTGTTGCAGCTGCTCTAACAGTCATTTCCACCGCCTCCTGGAATAGACCGGCAGCAGTCAAAAGACGAACATGAAGCGAAATGTCCGGGTCAGAAAAAACAAGCAGCATATTACCGTAAATAACAAGTGCTTCGGTACCCATCCCCTTGGCTGACAGCTGATTGATACGGCCAAGAAATGCCTGCTTAAACAGCACATCCATTTGCCCTGATCTGTCATTTTTGTAAAGGCGGCGAAAGGCATTTATGGCTTCTGCAAACTGCCCTTTTGCGAGATACCCCTGAGCAGCTGCAGGCAGATTGGCATTTATGACTGATCGACTCTTTCTGGTTTTCTTTTTTTTCTTTCTTGCCATGGGGATCGTTTTGTTGAGGAGAATAAAATAAAAACAGATTCCTTTTTACCCCAGAAAAAATCATCCGTAAAGTGACGATATCTTTTGATGCATCTGAAGTCGAATTCAAAGAAAAACTCCAGGAACTTCGCCTTCGTAAAGGACGTATCCGTAAAGCAGTTAAACCGTTTTCGACTTAAATTTTTTATGGGCAGGCTATAGTGCAATCAGGTAGTCCTGGGTGGTGGATACATGCCGGGAACCATTTGTCATTGTATGAGCTTAACTGAATAATCTTTGAACTGGTGGTCAGCGCTGAGTATTGTCAGTTTTTCAATTGTTGCCTGCGCGATAAGTATTCGGTCAAAGGGGTCGCGATGGTGAAAGGGGAGAGTCGAGAGACAATCGCAATGTTGCAGTGTGATGGGGAGTAGTTTGATAAAATTTTGCTGCATTTCTTTTTGAATTATTCTCTGCCATAGTTCGTTGAGCTTGAGTCTACCTATGCTGACTTTAATGGCTATTTCCCAATATCCGGCAATACTGAAATAAAGGCTGTTTTCCGGGTCCAGGAAAATTTCCCTGTTTTTTTTACTCAATCGTTTGTCATCGTTGATTGCCCATAAGATAATCTGTGTGTCCAGTAAAATATTCATCACATGTGGCCACTGAAATCATCGAGTGGTTCGTTGAAGTTTTCATCCATTTCCAGGATCAAGCCTTTGCCGCCGCCTATTTTTCGCTGTAGTTTGACTCCGGGCAGGACGGTCAGCTTCACTAGTGGCTGCTGGTTTCTGGCGATAATGATCTCTTCGCCATCAAGTGCTCTTCGTATGAGTTTGGATAGGTGAGTTTTTGCCTCATGGATGGTGACCTGATGCATATGAATCTCCTGTTAGTTGGCTCTGCAGGTACATGACTAATGTAGTTAGTCATGTTGCTTTTGTCAAGCTGCTTACAGCGGAACTAAAGTTCAATGTACAGGATTTTCCATTATCTGTGCCGTCATTCCCGCGCAAGCGTGAATCCAGAACGTATTGAAATGGAGTCACCACCACTTCCCAGATCTGATAATGGTCTGATGTTGTGTCGACATCCTTGCCACAGGTTCATCTCCTTCGACTTCTTATTGCTGGTGTTGTGAAACACCTGCTTAGAAAACATCAAATTTCAACAATCGTGACATCTCCAGAAAATGCTTATCAAAAGAGTAAATTTTGCAGTTATGCCGAACAGCATTTTGAGCAATAATCAAATCAGGAATTCCCACCCCATTGAGACCATTCTTCAAGCAGGTATATTGAAAATCAATTAATTGGGCCCAATCAACATCAATTGACAGTTTATTAACACTAGACAATAATTCCACAAGCTTACGATTATTTTTTAACTTTAAGAATGGTACTAACTCAGCAAGAATTAAATCATTAATAACAACTAAATTTTCATCTATCAGAAAATCAACTTTCTCATAGTTATTACCATTTCGGAAATATTCAATCCATACAGATGAGTCTATTAAAGCTGACACTTTCGCCCTCTAAGTTCATCAAGATCAATATCTAAATCTACCTGACCTTTGTACTTTTTAATTTCAGAGATTTTTGTTTTCTTTATTAATTGTTCAAGTGCCGTGATGATTACTTTAGTTTTTGTTTTAATTTCGGTAGCTTTCATCGCTTCAGCAACTAAATCTTCAGGTAAGTCTAATGTTGTTCTCATAATATACCTCTTCTTCTTTATTTATGCATAATATTAAGTTTTTATGCATGATATGTCAAGGTTGGAATTATAAGGTAATCTGGA
>DEIL01000154.1:893-1066 GCA_002352445.1 Desulfobulbaceae bacterium UBA2775 | reverse complement strand
CCAGCCTGATCGGTGACTTGTTTCATTACAGTTAATACACTCTCGTGAAAACTCAAATTCTGCGCTATCTCCTGCCTGTAAGGAAATGACCAGATTGGAAGCATTTGAGTTTTTATGATGCCATCAATAAAAAGTATTGCTACTTGAAAATATCATGATAATATAAAGTATAA
>DEIL01000154.1:0-815 GCA_002352445.1 Desulfobulbaceae bacterium UBA2775 | reverse complement strand
GAGACTTTTTTTTTGCTGGGGCCGCGTCAAACAGGGAAATCGACATTGTTGCGCTATACTTATCCCGGTGCAATCTGGATCGATTTGTTGAAAGCTGAAGAGTTTCGTCGATATCTCACTAACCCTGAACTGCTTCGTCAGGAATTACCCAGTCAGGGTATCATACCCTTTGTGGTCATTGACGAGGTGCAGAAACTTCCAGGTCTGCTTGATGAAGTGCACTGGCTGCATGAGAATCGTGGGGTTCATTTTGCACTCTGCGGTTCCAGTGCTAGAAAAATTAAACGGGGCCATGCCAATCTTCTGGGAGGCAGGGCAATACGTTATGAAATGTTTGGCTTTATTGCTGCAGAGATTAAAGATGATTTTGATTTTATCAAATTACTTAACAACGGTTATCTTCCCCGAATTTATCTGTCTAAACAGCCCCGAAGGTTGCTCAATGCCTATGTTGCAAACTATTTAAAGGAGGAAATCGCTGCTGAAGGAGTAGTCCGCAATTTGCCTGTGTTTTCCAATTTTCTCAATATGGCGGCTCTTTCAGATACAGAGCAGGTAAATTTTTCTACTATAGCCCGTGATTGTGGAGTTTCCAGTCAAACTATCAAAGAATATTTTCAAATTTTAGAGGATACGCTGCTTGGCAGATGGTTGCCCAGTTTTCGAAAACGTCCTAAAAGGCGGGTTGCTGCGTCAGCAAAATTTTATTTTTCTGATGTGGGAATAGTTAATTTTTTAGCAAAAAGGGGATCTATTGAACAGGGATCCGAATTGTTTGGCAAGGCATTCGAAAACTGGTGTTTTCATGAATTAAA
>DEIL01000284.1 GCA_002352445.1 Desulfobulbaceae bacterium UBA2775 | reverse complement strand
CTGAAACCTGACCTTGCCACCCACCTGTTGAATTCTAAATTATCCTGACGGTTTTTTCCTGATTGTTTAAGCAATAGCTCAAAATTATTGCATTATTTTGACAGCAACGAGACCGGCAAGTATTGCAGGCCTCGTGGTATCTCATTTAAAAAGGGACAGGCCGGTGGTCAGTGGAAGTTTTGGCATCCTCGAATTCTTGATAGATTTCACTTTCATTGTTCAATTTTTTCAGTCCCACAAGGAGCATATCCAACACCAATGAGCCAAGCTGGTCCGTCAATTCATTGAGTTTTCTTTCCAACTGTTCATCCTCGTAAATATTCATTTTTTCATCCTCCAGGCATTACATAAGTTCGGTGGCAGCGAGACGAACATGCTCTGCTGTAACCATTGATTGTTCACCTTTTGCAGCAGCGATAATTGAGCCCCTTGCCAGATGGTTTGCTTTTCTGAATAAACCTCCTGCTCCCTGATGGATAGCGGTTATAGCTCCATCTTCAAAGAGAGAGGTTCTCACGCCTGCAAGGGTCTGGTGGTGATTCAAATATTTTTCCATCGCCTCCCTGTCAACTCCCTGTAGATGTTTTTTGGCAACTACTCTTGAGGCAAGGGGAAGCGAATCTCTGAATCGCAGATTCTCAACAAGATTATTCTGGCCCGCCAGTATCAGCGGTAAAAATGGTTTGGAATCATTCTCGAATTGTGTCAGGGTATGTAACTCTGCAAATACAGGCAAGCGCAGCAGTGAGGCTTCATCTATCACCAGAACAACCTTCATTTTTTTACCAACGGACAATTCCAATACTTCTTGCTTTATTGTTCTGGTAAGCATGGCTCTTGAATTGCTGGTAACATCTATGCCCATTTCATTTATAATCTGCCGATAGAGTTCAAGTATGGAACCGGAAGTGGCGGTGACATAAATCACCAGATATTTAGACGGATGCAGGTTTCCCGTCACATGACGCAGAGCGGTGGATTTACCACTGCCGATTTCTCCGGTAATAATGGCCACCGCCCCTAACCTGATCGCATATTGAATCCGTTCAGTAACTGCTTTGATAACCGGAGTAACAAGAATCTCTCTGAGACTGATATCTGCAGAGAACGGCTCCCGTTGTAATCCGAAAAAAGTTCGATAAGCTTCACTCATAACGCCTCCTCCCATAATTGTCCTGATTCAGGTGTCCCGCTTTCTCCGGTGAGTTCAAAATCGTTGTTTTTATCCCGCTTAATTCTACTGTTGATGTGAAGATCAACTGCGGTAAGATATCCATACGATTTCTGTTTCCATTTCACTTCGATTTCTTCCGGAGAGCTCTCATGAAATAGAACCTCTACTCGTTCTCCAACCAGGGTGGCAGGAGCTTCGAATAACTTGTTCTGTACCATTATGGTTCGGTCTTTATTTACCCTGCGCCGGAGAATGGATCTGAAATGGTCTTTCAGATCTCTTGGAGCTGCGCGTACACATTCCAGTTTTGCTGTAAATCGTTTGAAGGGTGACTGGCCAGTCGCGGAGTGACGCCGTTTGTGATATATTTCCCGCAGCCATAAGTCAAAGGCTTCATTTATCTCGTCCAGTGTTTCTCCGTGAAAACAGGGAAGAAACTCTGTTCGCACCGTTTTAAAAAACCTTTCTATTTTTCCCTTCCCCTGCGGGGAGTATGGCTTGGCATGAATAAGAGCAATCCCAAGAGATGCTGCAGTGAATTGCAACTGCTTTGATTTGTAAGCGGCCCCGTTATCCACATACAACTTGCGGGGCAGGCCTCTGGTTAAAAGGGCTTGCTCAAAGGCAACCTTGAATGAGACAAGAGATTCTGAAACATAGAATGCTCCGTGGGTGATTAACCGGGATTGGTCATCGATAAAGGCAATCAGGTAGACCTTCCTGGCACGCTCCGTACCAACCTGTAGTTTCGGCCCATGCATCACATCGCTTTGCCAGAGGTCATTTGGGTATTCTGCTTCAAATTTCCGTCTGTCAACCGCTTGTGAGGGTTCTTTCTCCATTAACCCGTGTGCATGCAGGAAACGATACAGGGTAGATAAATCATCAGATACATCTGCGGGCAGGACACCCCTTTTTTTTGCTTTGTCCCGAACAAGCCGCACCGGAAGATTCCGTAACTCCTTGCGTAACTGGATCAGGCCGAGACAGGTATCCTTGTCATATACTCTGGTTCTTCCCTTGTCCGTACGATCCTTTGGATAAAGTGCTGTGATATCGCCACCACTTTCCCTGTACAGGAAAATCCAGCGCAATATCGTGCTGCGACCGATGCTGGTTCTGTCGGAACATGGAATGTTCCATTTTTTATCACACTTTTCCCGCAGCAGTTTCTCCTGCTCACCAAATGATGGTTTAGCTCCATTCACAAACTCGTGAATAATGCTGAATCTGAATGCAGCTACTTCCTGTTTTTCTTTTTCTGTCATTCCAACCTCCTTGATTGAATTTTTGCAAAGCCTAATTCATTCAAAAGAAGGTCTCGCCGGCAACCTTCACTGGAGTATGTAACAACAGGAAGTTATCGCGAGTTATATGGAACTGCTGACAGGGCTGTGACCAATGGAAATTAAATGATCATAAGCCGCAAAAACACTTTGATCCCATGTGTCGGAGAGAATCGCTTTTATTTTGCGTTTCAGATTTTGCATCCAATGTCTTTGCCTGGAAAGTGATAGAGTGGAAGGAGGCCATCGGCTGGATTTCACACGCTCCTTAATTGAAGAACGAATGGTGTCTTTAGATGCCTGAAAGCGTGAGAAGTGTGTGTCCGGCCGGAGGGTTAAGACGCAACCGCAATGAGGACATCGGTAACATTTCAGCAGCAAAAATGTATCGAAACCATCAAAGTGTCGCTGAACAAATCCATGGCTCCATACTTTATAATGGTTACACTTGGGACAGTGTGGGGGACGTTCCCAGGAAAAGTCGCGCCCCTGGTCAAAAATATTCTTGAGAAGTACGGGGACAAATATTATCATGTCTCTGACAGTTGTTAAGGATCCTTATGGATCCATTGTTGGGGGCGGTGAAGTTTTGCAGAACTTCACCGCC
>DEIL01000001.1 GCA_002352445.1 Desulfobulbaceae bacterium UBA2775 | reverse complement strand
GCGAGACTCCGATCCACAGCCTGCGAGGACGTTTGGCGACACTCTTCTGAATCCCGGTTACATTACTTTCATGCTTCGTTGTGAAATTCATTTCATGGGTGTTAGTGCCTATCCATAAATGGTATTATGCGATAGGTTGGCAATTGAAAGGTATTGCGGGTGGTGTCGAAAAGTATAGGCAGAAACGAATACAGGAACCGATGTGGCGCGAATGTATAAAAAAAGTCTGGGAGGGTGGCCCCACTCGTCTGTCCCAAATGCACCGGTGAGATACGCATATTCAGCTTCATCTAAAAGAGACTGGATTACGCTTTAATGATCGCTCCGAAAAATTATATAAAACTTTGCTAAAAATGCTTACAAAGCTGCCTCTTTCTTAATTTTGTTTCCTAAGCTCCTTGATATTAAAAGATGCAAAAGCTGCTAATGGATATGTCCGTCCAAAAATTGATTGAAGGAGCGGCTAAAAGAAGATAGGTTTTGTGGATTAGGGGCTGTAGGGAAATAACATGGCTGATATTGCGCTTAGATTTGGGTTGTATTTGGATGTTGTGATTGAAAAAAACCGCAGGCGTAGCTGGCTACGTTGAGGATTTTACGATTGAACAACATTCAAAGATAACCCGAAGATAAGATGCAAGATTGGCCAAGTTATTTTTTTACAGCCCCTTAGTCCGATTTCGGGAACACCGCGCGTAAAAGTTAGACAGCCATTACAGAGCGATTGCTTATCATCTATCACCCGCCAACCAGATCAAGATGGAGAACTGATTTACTCCGGAATAGTGTTCAGTTGGATCATCACATCAAAGGCTTCTAGCCTTTGACCGAAACCGCCAAACCAGGTGTCATAAATTGCATCAATCTGGCTTGATCGAAACAGATTGGATAATGTCCGATCAGCAATAAGACGAAAATCTGCATCATTTCTTCGCATGGCTAAAGCAAGAGGTTCATATGAAAACATATCAGGAAAAATTGAAAAATCTCCTGGGTTCTCGACATTTAAAATGAGTCCAAGCAGAACAACCTGATCTGCAGATAACAGATCGATTTTACCTTCTTTTAAAGCGCTGAATCCTTCAGCCAAGGTGTTGAGCAAAACCATATCAATTTTTATTTCAGCTTCGTGGAACAGTTTTGTCAACGCGACAGCTGTTGTTGTGTCTCTTAAGACACCGATCTTTTTGCCATCAAAGTTGTTCTTGATTTTACGTCCCTTCAAGGCCATATATGAGCCACCTGTTACAAAAGTAAGCTGAGTAAAGTCAACAAGTTCTCGGCGAGATAAGGTAGCTGTCGTTGCCCCACACAAAATATCAATTTTGTCACTGATTAATGCCTCAAATCGTTCCTCAGCAGTTACCGGGATATATTCAATGCTTATTTCTTTACCAATTTTCTTTTCCACTCCTGTCACTATATGCTTACAGAGATCTATGGAGTAGCCACTCGGTATACTGCTTTTATCGAGAAAAGACATTGGTGGATGGGATTGACGATATCCGATCTTGATTTTACCGGACTCCAGAATATTTTTAAGAGTCCCCTGCAACTCCTGTGCGGAAAGTGGAGTGATATACAAGATATTGATGAGAATAATTGTCAATAAAGCTCGCATAGTGGTTTCCCTCCTGGATAAGATATGGTAAAAGTTTTTGTTTCTAAAATTTATAATGGACAGAGGTGGAGTAAAGAACGAGGATAAACTATCCCTTTGTCACGGTTTTCACAAGTTTTTTTCTCCTAGGTGCTATGAAAATTTTAAAACTATCCATCCTCTCAGTCTTGTTCGTCAGCATCTTGAGTAGCCCCGTTTTTGCTGGTTTTACGGAAGGTGTTGTGGCCTATGAAGCCGGCAACCTGCCACTGGCATTCAAAGAGTTTCGAGAAGCGGCGGAAGAAGGTCACGCCGATTCCCAATTCAACTTGGGTTTGATGTATGAGAACGGCATTGGGGTCAACAAAGACGAAAAAGAGGCAGTTGCTTGGTATCTAAAAGCAGCGCTGCAAGGAAATTCGGACGCGCAATATAACTTGGCGGTATTGTACGAAAATGGTCGTGGCAGTGACGTTAATTTTGCAGAAGCCTATCAGTGGTATCGCAAGGCGGCTGTCCTAGGCGATGGGCTCGCCGTCGGCAATCTGGGCATGCTCTATTTACGCGGCCAGGGTGTGAAAGAAGATAAAGTCGCTGGTTTCGCACTACTATTGCTGTCAGTAGCAATGGATAATTCACCTGAAAACCATGCCAAGCGTAACATTTCATCGACCAAAGATTTGACGCCCGAAATAATAACAGCGGCACAGGCACTGTCGGCAGAGATGACCAAGGCCAAAAAATTGATGGAACCGTTTGATCAATACATGAAACTCACCACATCTGACGCTGCCGACAATTCCAAATAGCTCAGACAATCTTTGGTGTGGTAGGTCCGGTTTGTCCTACTTTCATGGCAAAGTTAGACATATCAGGAATAGAGTAAAGATTCAATTTTGCTTAAATGGTTAATATTGCCAATAATAACCTCAACCATTTCAGTGATCTACCCTACTGTTGGCCGTCAGGAAACATGTTAACCAATGGTATGATGGTCTGACTGAGGATTGCCGAAGGATATTTTTCATCACCAAAATGTTATACCCATGTTTATAGTCTGAGCAATCAACTATTTTTTTATTCGGAGGTGCACGGATGGAAACAGAGAAAGGAGAAACTTATGCCGAACAAAACGATTAGCCTCATTTTACTTATTCTGCTCATCCTGGTTGGGGCAGCAGAGGCCCAGGTGTCAATCACCTACTCATCCAGGGGTAAACAACATTTTACCATGACCATTCCCGATGATTGGCGGGTAAATGTCGGTTCTGAAACAGATCCCTCTCAACTGCCTGAAGAAAAGAAGACTCCATCTCGTCTCATTAGCCTCATGCCAAACGATGGGATGCCTTTGTGGTTTGGCATATGGGTTCCCGAGTATTTAGAGAAAATTAAAAATGCGGAAGAGTATATGGTCTCCCTCGGGCTCGACCTGCTTACTGATGTGGTAACCACGAAGCGCAGGTTTGACACCTTGAACTCCATGGAGACTTATTACATTAGTGGCACCGGGAAAAAAGAGGGCGAAACCATGGGTTTTCATGCAGCCTTTTTCCAGCTCTCACAAGAAAGTGTGGGTATCGCAATTTACATTGGCCCCCATGAGACAACGAACATTCACGGGGATGAACTCGTGCAGATACTTCATTCATTAAAACCGGTAATGCAGTAACCTCCATAAACAGGATGAGGCTTACATGAAAAAAACAATACAGTTCTTATATATGGTGTGTGCCGCGCTCCTGTTGACCACTATAACAGGATGCGGCTCAACAGGCTATAGCGGGAGTTCCAGTTACTATCATGGAAGTTCATGGGGTTATGATAATTACTACCGTTCCGGCATCAATCGTCATTATCATCGGTCAGCGGCTGCTAACCGATCAGGTGGAGCCACCCGCGCGGGTGCTGCTGCCCGCTCTGGGAGAGGTGGACGAGCAGGTGGAGGGGGAGGTGGCCGCAGGTAGACTGCAGGAGGGAGCGTGGTCGATTACTTGTGAATCCAGATTGACCGAGGCAAGTACAACGACGACCTGATCTTCTTCCTGGTAGCCTAATATAAGCAACTGAGAGTTGAATTTAACATTGCCACGACGAAGCAAATCAATGTTGCATTATACTCAAACGATAGGTGTTTCCTGTGAAGTTACAGTTTCAGGTGGGTTGAGCAATTCGCTGAAAAGAAATCAAGATTAACAGCAAGACATCTTAGTCTATGTTCCCATTTGCTTAAAAACATCTTTTGCTCTAAGTGAGGATTATACTTCAAGTTTCTAACTTTTACTGACGATCTTCTTCATTATCAGGTCAGATTGTAGTTCATTTCCTATTTGAAATAAATGTTGTCCTGCCTGATTAAATCCCATCTTCTCATAGAATGCGATTGCATTGAGATTTTTTTCCCATACACCTAACCAGACATACTTCTTTCTGTTTTGTTTTGCTTGCTGAAAGACATATTCCATTAATACTTTACCTAATCCTTTTCCTTCATATTCTTTCCGTACATATATTCTCTCAACTTCAACTGATTTAGGATCATTAATATCAGACTGAGCTGGTGTGTAATTTATCTTAGTATATCCGGCCAATTCACAGTCGAAATAAATAAAATAAAACTTGCACTGTGCATTCCCCAGTTCTTGTGCCAGTTTCTCCATGCTAAATGATTCTCGAAGATACTTGTCCATTGTTTCTGGACTATTCATTGATCTAAATGTTTCATCAAACGTTTCATATCCAATCAGATGTAAGGTATCTAATTCATTTAATAAGCACTGTCTTATGAGAATGTTCATCTGCCGTCCTTAATGCGGTTGATGCTTAAATTTAATTCACTATGGAGTTTAGGAACCGCTGTTATTTTCAGTTTTTTGGATGGAGTACCAACTTTTTCGGCCTGATGTAATAACGGAAGTAACCGACGAGATTAGAACTGATGAAAAGAGCCTCCATGAGTACAGCCGCTGGGGAGCCAGCAAGATAGTTATGTGTAATCCAGATCATTGTGCCTACCAGCATCAACTGTCTGAGGAGTTTATCTTCCTTACTAAAAGAGGCAACGGTCGTAAAGACGGTTGCAGTACAGCCAAGGACAGACAGTAATCCTTCAAAAGAAAGAGTTGAAATGACAAATGTGATAAGAATGAAGCCCCCCATCATCCTTTTCGATGATGTAAACAGGCAGGTGGTGAAACGAGCTGCGGCAAGCAGCCCTAGAAAAGCAGCAGTCCAGTGTCCCAACAACATAAAATGACCGGAAATAAATGTTGCGGAAACAATCAAACATGCCACAATCTTCTTTCTCTCTTTAAATTGGAAAGAGAGAATATCAAAGCATATAGCGATCCCAATCAGAATTTGGGATAAAACAAAATTGGATATCAATGGTCTACCTCTGGTGAAATGTTGAACATATATATTAACAAGAAAACTTGTACAATATTTACAATCAAATCTCACTAGTACAAACGGCTCTGTCTTTTTTCTATTGAAGATTGAAGACTATTCCTGTGAAGCGACATTCTTAGCTGAATTGAGCGGTTTACCTATAGAAAATCAAAGAGATACAGGAATAGTCTCTCGTTGGAGTAGGTGACAAAATTCATTACCTTCGATTTGGAAATGTTAACTTCAATGACAAGTTTCAGAAATCACCTTATCTTTGGTAAGCTATATTTTGAAGTTACTCCATATTTGAGCAATTTCAGTATATTAAGCGATTCTACATTCACAGGAAGCATATAAAGTTTGAGTTTTATAATATTTTTGAGAGTTGTTGCCTGGCAATATCAACTGGTCGATCATGACCGATACGAAAGTACTATTAGTTATTCAGATTCTTGGAAATGGAGCAACTTACTCTCCTGATAATCTGGAAACATCTTGCCTTCATAATATTTTTTTATTGTCAGGTATTTCTGGGCAGGATTGAGTTTTTATAGATCAATAACAGGTTTTTATGTTGCTAGGCTTTTGGGACAACTCCCTATTTTCCTTAACAGTAGTTAGTGTCAAGTACAAGTAGGCACACATTCGGTTACAGGCACCGGCATTGAAGTCGGGCAAAAATTGCCAAACTCTAATCTTATTGACGCTACAACTATGAAAAGTGTGGACATCAATGATTTACAGGGCAGTGTTCTTTTCCTCAGCATTGTGCCTTCCATAGATACCAAGGGTTTGTGAAGCTCAAACCCATTATCTGGGGAGCAAGGTGATAAGCTGCCGACAACGGTCAAACGGATTACTATAAGCCGTGAAACACTATTCGCCCAGACACGTTTTGCCAGAGAAGCAAAATTAGAAGATGTGCAATATCTTTCAGATTACAAAGAAGGGTCCTTTGGTAGGTCGATAGGATTACTCATGGATAAACCGAGACTGCTCGCACGGTCGGTTATTATCTTGGATAAAGAGGGGATTGTCCGATATATCCAGGTTGTCCCTGAAATCAAACATTTACCAGATATGGAAGAAGCCTTCAGTAAGGCTAGATCTTTAACTATCCAACCCTGAGGGTATCCGCTAAAAAAGTTGCAAAGTAGGGCAAGCAAAATTAGTGGTTCACGGCAAGATCATTAGAAAATCGGCTGGATAGATGGCTGTATTAAGAGTGGTCGTGTTGTTTTTTTCCCAAGACTCTTTTAAGGAAATACAGTAGGCCGAATGAGGATAATGCAATGGTGCGTTGGAGTGAAGTGAGACGGCTGAATTCAATCTACATGGAATAAAATTGTTCGTATCGGTTTAGTCGTGCAGTGTATTGAAACTCAGGTAGTATTTGTATAGGAATGACAAATTAACATGCTATTGTTAGGGTATCTTATTTAAATATTTGTTTGCACAGAGGATGGTTTTTTCATTATCAACAAAAGCGAGGAAGTAATGAGTCGTACACTATTCCTGACGAGTTTTCTTGTATTCATCTGTTTGAGTGTTCCATCCATGATTTTTGGTCAGGATAAGACCGTGAAACCACCATATGCTGGTGCTCCTGGTGGCTGGGCATATTTTGCACGTGGTGGCGCCGTCTATCAATTCGATACCGATCTCGATGAAGGTGGAAGCTATAACTCCACTCGATTTACCATACAGGCAGGATCAGGATATAGCTGGGATCCCCAGACAAATGTGTCGTTCGCACTTGGCTACAGCTATGACAGTTATGACTTTTCCGGTAATGCCGGGCTTGGTTCATTGAACCCATGGGAGGATATCCATACGATATCCTTAGGCATGCCTATGCGTTTTGGAGTAAACAAACACTGGACGGCCTTTGTGATTCCCACCATACGTTCCACAGGTGAAAGTGGAGCAAACTTTGACGAGACAGTAACTGGCGGGGTACTGGGTGGGTTTTCCTATCGTTTCAGCGACAGATTGACCATAGGACCAGGAATAGGGATAATTTCACAGTTGGAAGAATCCGCAACTGTTATCCCTATCCTGATCATTGACTGGAAAATCACCGATAAATGGAGCCTTGATACCGGTCGGGGACTTGGGGCAACACTGGGCCCCGGTTTGACGCTCAATTATCAGCCAAACAGAATGTGGCGGTTTGGGATTGGTGGCCGTTATGGAAAGCTGCGTTTTCGTCTCGACAGAAAAGATTCTATTGGCGGT
The DNA here is from genome assembly GCA_002352445.1 of Desulfobulbaceae bacterium UBA2775. Taxonomy (GTDB): domain Bacteria; phylum Desulfobacterota; class Desulfobulbia; order Desulfobulbales; family Desulfocapsaceae; genus Desulfomarina. The sequence continues at coordinate 5,006 of DEIL01000001.1, read as the reverse complement.
GGAGTTGGCGAAGATTCTTCCTTTCCTCTCTTCGCAAGTGGCACCTACAATGTCAATCCAAAGACAAATGTCAGCCTTATTGGAGGGCTTGAGTTGGGTGGGGAGCTGAAACTGGAAGATAAGGATCGGAGGACAATTGAAGAAGAATCTTATGATACCGGGATCTTCCTAGGCTTAACTTTCAACACACGTTTTTAAAAGGATGTAGCGTCCCAACGGGGATGGTTAAAACCCCTCTCCTTGTAGACGAGGGTTGTTTAGTTTGGTTTATTCAACCAACTTGCTCTATGTATAACTATCAACTGAAATATAGATAAGAGGGAGAAGATGGAAACTCTATACGATATAACGGTTCAGACGATTGATGGCGAAACGATTACTCTTGAGAGCTTCAAAAACAAAGTCATTCTTATTGTCAATGTGGCAAGTAAATGAGGCGCTACCCATCAGTATGAAGGTCTGGAGGATCTCTATAAAAAGTACGAGAGTAAGGGCTTTGTGGTATTAGGTTTTCCCTGCAACCAATTTAAGGCACAAGAACCTAAGTCTGAGGAAAAAATAAAAGAATTCTGCCGCCTTACGTATGGGGTAAGTTTTCCGATGTTTGCGAAAATTGAGGTCAATGGAAAAAATACCCACCCATTATATGTTCACTTGAAGAAAGAACGTCCAGGTTTGCTTGGCAGCGGGAGTATCAAATGGAATTTTACCAAATTCCTTCTTGATAGAGAGGGAAAAGTTATCAAGAGATATGCCACGGCAACAACACCGCAAAAAATAGAGCCTGACATTCAGAAATTGTGGTGAAACGATAATCTCTTAAGTCGGCATTTAGTGATAAATAATCGCTTTGTAAGACTGGTCTAACATTTCCGCAAAATTTTGCCATCCCAACCTATTTTGGCTTCAATTTAACCGGGACCAGGCCTTCGTGGTTAAAAGGTTTTTATTACTCCGTCAGGAGTAATGTAGAGGAGGATGGTGTTTTATGCGTAAATTGCTACTTGGTGTTCTTTCACTGCTGCTTACTGGTTGCGGTAGTTATCCCAAAACTGTAAAACCGATACAGCCGTTCGATGTGAATAAGTATGTTGGTAAGTGGTACGAGATTGCTCGCCTGGATCACTCTTTTGAACGTGGGCTTGAGCAGGTGAGTGCAGAATACACAATACTGGAGGATAGTCGGGTAAAAGTTGTGAATCGTGGCTTTTCAACCACGAACAATGCTTGGAAAGAAGCGGTCGGGAAAGCATATTTAGCAGGGGAAAAAGATGAGGGTTACCTCAAAGTCTCATTTTTCGGACCTTTTTACAGCTCTTACGTGGTCTTTGGTCTGGATGAAGAATATCAGTACGCCTATGTCTCAGGGCCAAATCACAACTATTTATGGCTGTTATCGCGCAAACCACTGGTTGAAGAGCAAGTTGTAAAGCGCTTTGTTAAAACAGCAAGAGACAGAGGTTTCGATACAGAAAACCTCATATATGTAAAACAAAAATAGTGGCAACACCCCCTGCAGCAAAATAACAGAGGGTGTCGAAGAGGGGATTGAGAGTATATGCTACCAGCTGTCGCCCAAAACAGTATTGAGATTCATACAACTTTTTTGTTCGTGTTCAGATAGATCTTCCTTACTTTTTACATCTCTGTCCCGATCGATGTTGCATACGTATTCTGTGCCTTTGTTGTCTTGAACCCATACCTTCTTATTAAATTCTTGTGAGATAATTCGACCTTTCATAACTTCCTCCAATTATTATCAGTAGCAACTCTTTTGTAATTGTATGTGTCGTGTATTGCTTCAGTGCAGCGATTAAGCAGTGAGTTTTGTAGCTTGAACTATTCTCTGCTGCTCTATTGCTTACTTATCTAACAATTTAAGGTTGTTTATATACAATTCAATAGGGAATGAATGGTAATATAATGATAGTGAAAACTACTACAGAACAGCTTCCTCTCCTCCTACGAGCATCAGAGCCTTGTTTACAGTGAAGGTGACGAGGAATCTTTCCGCGTCATCGCTGTCACCGGCTGAAGAGCGTCTTGATAGGGCTTGTATCTGTTCCTGATCCTGACTCTCTTCTAACATGGTTAAACTCAGTCGAACCCCATTAAAACCATGATTATGCTCGATAAACATGTAATGGGCCTGGGAGTTTTCATTGACATTTTGTCGGGTGAGCCTGTCTCGCATGATAAAAGCTATGGTGGTATTATCAACTACATGAGGTTTTGCATAAACGGCACTGTTCACTTCTCCCTGGTTATTTGATGTTGATATTACGCCAAATCCTGATTTTCCACTGAAATGATCATGTAAATTCATATGAGATCCTTTTCGGACAATGAGTTTTATTATTTACACAACGACTCATTTTTGAGACGCATGCACCTTTCTACTAAAAAGCATGATCGCCGGAAACATAAGTGACCAGACGACAGCAAGAAAAAATAACGAGGCGGGCAAAGGCCAGTTAAATGAGGCTGCTCCCAAACGTGTTCCTGCCCAGTATGCTGCTGGACCACCCAGGCCGCGAAACAGAGCTGCGATCAGTAATTTGCCTTTGAACCATGAAAGACTGTGGTGGATTGTCATCGCCAGCCCAAGCCAAATTACAAGAAGCCAGAAAGGAATTGGGAAACCGGGGCTTCTAAAGGTAAAAAAAACTACCTGTTGCAGTGTTCCATCCACAAGCAAGCCCAGAAACATAAGAAACCCGATCATTTTCAGATCGTCACCCCTGCATTCAGAGGTCGCAAAGAGTATGAGTATGAGCAAGCATCCGACGACAGCGCCCGGGTTTGGGCATCTCGTTGACTTAACATTAATACCGATGTAACTTGACACAATGGTATATTATTGAGAGTTTAATGGCAATAAAAGCTATCATTAAGGAGGCGGCGTGCTAGACCCTAATTTATATCAAACAGTTGTTGACTCTATGTCTGCCCATGTGGCAATTCTTGACGAACAGGGTGTGATCATTGACACCAACAGGACATGGCGTGAGTTTGCCCAGCAAAATGGCATAAAACAATCCTTTGACGGTATCGGCATTAATTACCTACATGTTTGTGATGGTGCAGTTTACGAGCATGAAGAAGACGGCTTAAACGTTGCAGAAGGTATACGAAAAGTTCTCTCAGGTGATTTAACTGAATTTCTGACCCATTATCCCTGCCACTCTCCTGATGAGAGAAGGTGGTTCGCCGTTAGGGTGGTGCTTTTGAGAGACAGGGACGCGAGTAAGGTGATTGTTACCCATGAAAATATCACTCAGATAATTGAGATTCAGGAGGCTCTGGCGAAAAAAGAAGCCGAATTGCGTGGTGAACGTGAGCGTCTTGAAGAGACCAATATTGCCCTTCGGGTCCTTCTTCGACAGCGGGATGAGGACAAAAAGCGTACAGAGGAAACGATTTATGTAAACGTTGATCAACTTGTCCTACCGTATGTTGAACAACTTTTTCAGGGTCGATTGACTGAAAAGCAACGGACCTTGACTGAGGTAATTGACACAAATCTTCGAGATATTGTTTCACCATTTCTGCGCACTTTAACAACCGTACACACCATGCTTACCCCACAAGAAATTGAGGTAGCCAATATGGTGCGAAGTGGCCGGTCAAGCAAAGAGATTGCAGAGGTGCTTGGTATCTCTGTGAGTGGTGTTGATTTTCATCGTAAAAAACTCCGGCAAAAGCTTGGGCTGACAAACAGTCCTAAAAACCTCAGGTCATATCTCCTTTCATTGGAAAGTGATCGTTGATTACAGGTCAACTGAGGTATAGTTGGCATAAATAGCTTCTATGTTGTCAGTTTTTTATACATCACTCGTAATAACAAAGAAAAGAACATGAAATATGAAAACCATTAGTCTTAAAAAGTTAACCTGTCAACGTGACGCTTTCGTGATCCCAGGAGGTGTTTGTTATTTGAATTTCTCGTATAGGTCACCTTTGCTAGAAACAGTAGAACAGGCAGCTATATCAGGCATACACAGGAATTATGGTTTAGAATCATAAATACTGCCACTTCAAATCTAAACAAAATATGAAAAAACAACATAATTAAACTCGCTACATAACTACTGTTAGTTTACTGGGGTGCATGGCATTGCAATGGCAGAGATTGTTATTGGCAAGGTTAACCATTTAAGTAAACCTGCAACTTAGGACTATTCCTGTGTTACAGTTTCAGGTGGATTGAGAATGATAATCTGAATGCAGGATCAATAAGTATACTCACTGCAGCCCTATATTGAACAGCAACGATTCCTTTTTGGGAATTGTGTATCAAAAACTCTTCTTGCGTAAGGACAATATACGAGAATCGTCATGTAGGTGAATCGGCCCAGGCCCGGTAGCCGGGACTTGCAACTGCAGCAATGTTCCGATTATAAGATCACGTTCTTCCGACTGTAGCTGGCTTCGACCGAATGGATAGTTGCATAGTTCATCCAGATCATTAAATGACATAACTGTAAAAAATGTTTCATGGTGTTCAATCTCAAAATCACTATTTTGAATCATATTCCACGCATCTAAAATTCTTTCAGACTCGTCATCGAAAAGATCAAAGATTTTTGTGACTTCTCCATTCGCTAAAGGTTCTAAAATTACCAGCTGTCCGTCAGCGGTAAGTACTCTGTGAGCTTCTTTGAGAGCTAAGTTACTTTCTAGATGATGTAAGGACAGTGTAAAAAGTATAATAGGAAAAGATTCGTCTTCAAATTCCAATGCTTCTCCACTACCGATTCTAAAGTCTACATTTGGGAGTTCAGATTTTGCTTTCTCAATACTTTGTTTATCGGGATCAATTGCAATATACTTTCGTGAATTGTGAGCCAATAATTTTGACATGCGCCCATCACCACAACCGACCTCAAGTATTTTTTGATCTTGGAGGGCAACAAATTGCTCGATCATATCAATTGCTTTGTTTATTTTATCATATTCCATTTTTGGTCATCCCTTTCTAGTTTGTCATAATATCTCATATTGAG
>DEIL01000023.1 GCA_002352445.1 Desulfobulbaceae bacterium UBA2775 | reverse complement strand
GACTCTGAGGGTGTTGGAAGCACGCACCCCATTACTGCGCTGTCAGCGGCAGTATCTGGTTAATCCCGAGAGTATTGATGAAATAAAATTACTGGAGAATGGCTCAGCTGAGATCACAACTCGGTTGGGAACTCCTTTGCCGGTCAGTCGGCGTTATTTACGCCAGTTGAAATTTTACCTGAAGCTTTGAGCCGGCTACCACTTAATGGCCTTATATGACCGCTGACTGACTCCCTTCTTGGTGTGTCTTAGCTCTCTGGTTTAGATTTACGAAGTTGATCATGGGGGTAATATCATTTCTTTATTGACAATGAGCCGTAAACTGGGGTGGTATTCGGAATCTATAACTAAAAAAGTATAGATATTCGAATGACCCCGTAAACTATTCTATCTGGATGGAGGAAAAACATGAAAAAATCTGTATTCCGTATGTCAGTTTGTTTTCTGGCTGTCTTTTCACTGCTGATGGTTGGAACTTTTGCCCCTCAGGCTGAAGCTGCTCCGAAATATCGCTGGAAGCTGGCGATGACCTGGCCAACCAACTTCCCGATTTTTGGTGATGCTGTTACCAAAATGGCTGATATGGTTAAAGAGATGTCGAATGGTGAAATGGAAATTCGCATCGATTCCAAGAACAAGCACAAGGCTCCTTTTGGTATTCTTGATATGGTCAAAGCCGGTCAGTATCAAATGGGACATTCAGCATCCTATTACTGGAAAGGTAAAGACATGAATGCCCTGTTCTTTACCACCATGCCATTTGGGATGATTGCTCCAGAGCAGTATGCCTGGTTCTACTATGGTGGTGGTATGGAATTGATGAAAGAGGTCTATGATAAGCATGGCGTCTACTCTTACCCCGGCGGTAATACTGGCAACCAGATGGGCGGCTGGTTCCAGAAAGAGATCAAGGGTCTGGATGATCTAAAAGGTCTGAAAATGCGGATCCCTGGATTTGCCGGTGAAGTTCTCTCCAAGCTTGGTGTTGTTGTTACTAATATCCCGGCAGGTGAGCTTTACACCGCTCTGGACCGTGGAACCATCGATGCTCTCGAATGGGTTGGTCCTTCACTCGACCTGAATATGGGATTCCAGAAGATTGCTCCTTACTATTATACCGGTTGGCATGAGCCTGCAACAGAGCTGCAGTTTATGGTAAACCAGAAGGCGTTTGATAAATTACCGAAACATCTGCAGAAAATTGTTGAAGTCGCTATGGAACTGGCCGCTTACGACATGTATGCTCGTTCCTATAATGACAGTGCTGTCAACTTGGATAAAATCAGCAAAGAATACCCAAATATCAAAATCAAAACCTTCCCCAAAGACGTTATTGCTGCAATGAAAACTGCAAATGACGAACTGTTGAAAAAATACTCTGCAAAAGATCCAGAGTTTAAGAAAATTTATGATGCACAGACTGCTTATATGAAGATGGCACGTCGCTGGACCGAAATTTCTGATTATGCTTATCTGAAAGACAACCTCGAGGACTAAAATCTGTCTTCACTCTACAGGGGCTTCCGGTGAAACTTCCGGGAGCCCTTTTCTTCTCAAATATTTACTTTCGGCAGGATTGTTATGCTGTTTAAAATTCAACGAATTATTGATCGTTTTTCTGATGTTACCGGCTGGATTGCTGCCGGGCTGCTGCTGCTCATGCTGGTCAATGTATTTTATGATGCGATCATGCGTTATTTCTTTCGCACCGGATCCATTGCCATGCAGGAGATGGAATGGCATATTTTTGCCGTCGTTTTCCTCTTTGGCATCTCCTATGCGTTAAAAGAAGAAGGTCATGTCCGGGTAGATGTCTTGTACGATGGGTTTAATCCAAAACTTAAGGCCATTGTGAATATTGTTGGAACCTTAATTTTTATGATTCCTCTGTCAGCCTTGATTGTTGAAGGGTCGGTCTGGTTTGTCCATGAGGCTTATGTCACGGGTGAAATCAGTGGCGATCCTGGAGGGCTAACCCACCGATATTTGATCAAAGCTGTGATCCCGGTCGCTTTTGTTTTTTTGATTATATCTGCGGTCGGATTTGTGATTCGAAATATCCGTGTGTATCGTGGGGACTTCCCCTCGTCACCTGACGCCGATAATGACCTCTGATTTAAATTATAAAAAAAGAGCCAATGCTCTTGCTAGATAAAGGGAAGCTGTTGTTATGATTGGTTTAACAATGTTTGCTGTGTGTCTCGGGCTGTTGCTGTTTGGATTTCCCGTCGCATTTACTTTTGGGGGTGCTGCAGTAGTTTTCGGTCTGATTGCTGAGGGACCAGGTCTGTTTGCGTTGATGCCACACCGTATCTGGGCAGTTATGAACAATACCATCTTAATGGCGATTCCGTTGTTCATTTTTATGGGGATTATTTTACAGAAGTCAAAACTGGCGGAGAGATTGCTGGAATCGATGGGTTTTCTGTTTGGTGAAATGCGTGGTGGAATTGCCATTTCAACAATACTAGTTGGATCACTGTTGGCTGCGTCTACCGGGGTTGTTGGTGCCAGTGTTGTTGCTATGGGAGTTATTTCCCTGCCGGTTATGCTTAAATATAACTACGATAAAAAGTTGGCAACCGGTGCAATTTGTGCCGCTGGAACGCTGGGTCAAATTATTCCACCATCGATTATTCTTATTATTCTTGGGGATGTTTTTCAAGTCCCCGTTGGTGACTTGTTCTTGGCAGCTTTTTGGCCGGGACTATCCTTGGTTTTATTCTACGTTATTTATATCGCAGTCATAACTTATTTCAAAAAAGATCTGGCTCCGCCAATTCGTCTGGAAGGGGCAGAGTACGGAACCAAATTGCAGCAAGTTGGCAGGGCACTCAAAGCAATTATCCCCCCTTTGATTCTGATCATCATCGTTCTGGGTTCTATTTTGTTCGGTGTTGCGACTCCAACCGAATCATCTGCTGTAGGTGGCGTTGGTGCTATTTTCTTGGCGGCAATGTATAGGCAGCTCACGGTCAAGTTGGTGTGGAGTAGTGCTCTGGAAACGGTCAAAATTACCTCAATGGTGTTTGCTATCCTGGTTGGTGCAACCGCATTCTCTATGGTTTTCACCTACACCGGTGGTGATTATCTGGTGGAAGATTTTATGATGGCGCTGCCCGGAGAAAAATGGGGCTTCCTGATCCTGTCAATGGTTGCGATCATGGCGCTTGGGTTTTT
>DEIL01000309.1 GCA_002352445.1 Desulfobulbaceae bacterium UBA2775 | reverse complement strand
AGAAATGGCAGGCAGTTGTAAGCCGCTGTTTCCGCAGTGCTTGTAGGTCATGGAAGCATAGCGTTCTGCTGAGGCGGTATAAGTCATTGTTTTACTCTCTTTTGTCTTTGATAATTTCGTAAAAACTCCCCCGGTAATTGTTTCCAATCACCTTCTGTTAATTCAATTTAACAGTACAAAGCAGCAGGTTGGAAGTCTATGTTTTTCTGCTCGCTTTACGCTATAAATATTTCGAATAATGTATATTGACAAAAAAAAATGTATATGTACAATTAGGTAGAATGTAAATGTACATTTTCGGAGGTTGTATGGAGCTTACAGAAAAGCAGAAATATTTTTTTGAGTATTTGACAGAACGGATAGCTGAAGATGGCCGGGCACCGAGTTTAAGGCAGGCTGCATTGGATATGGGGGTGAGCCATACGGCAGTGGCACAGTTGATGACCCAGTTGGAAAGAAAGGGCATGATGGAAAGAGAGGGCCATTATGGTCGTACTATCCGTCTTTTTTCAAAGTCCAGGGGACATCAACCGGGTGGTCGCGGGAGAGAATTGCCGATTATCGGACAGGTTACAGCCGGGCTGCCGATGTATGCCCAGCAGGAGTGGGAAGGGACTGTGGTTGTTGATAACTCGCTATTTGCAGGAGAAAATCTCTTCTGTCTGCGTATTAAAGGAGAATCCATGAGGGATGCCGGTATCTTAAATGGTGATCTGGTTGTCTGTGAGCCCCGTCAGTATGCCGAAAACGGTGAGATTGTCGCAGTACTGATTAAAGGTGAGGAGGCTACGGTAAAGCGCTTTTTTCTCTATTCAGATCATATTGAGCTGCACCCTGCAAATAAAGACTTTCAGGTTATCTGCTATCCCTTCAGTGAGGTACTGGTGCAGGGTAAGGTTACTGGAGTAATTCGCGGCAAAAACAGTGAGTTTGACGGGGGCGGAGAGTAGGGAATGAAAGCGTCTCCCGGCAAAGTTGATATCATTATCCCGGCTGGGCCGAAAATGGCTGGGGCCAGTCACCAATGTACCCTGTATGTTGGCACTTGCGGCTATTCATATACCGAATGGATTGATAGTGGTTTCTATCCGGCCAACACAAAGAACTCTGCAATGCTTGGTCTCTACAGCCGCTGTTTCTCTGTAGTTGAACTTAACTACACCTGGTATCAGATGGCCCGGGCCGATGCTGTTGCCCGCATGGTTGATAGAGCCCCCGAACATCTGCTGTTTGCGGCTAAATTGACCAGGACAATGACCCATGAGCGCGCTGCAGACTGGCGGGAACAGCTTGTTCTCTACTGTCAGGGGATTGCTCCCTTGAAAAAACGGTTGGTGGCGGTATTGGTACAGTTGCCGCCGGATTTTCACCGGACCATTGACAACCGTAATTATCTGGCTGCCCTGCTTGACGGTTTGCAGGAATTTCCGATAGCTGTGGAATTTCGTCATGTTTCCTGGGCGGTTGACTCCGTTTTTGCAGAGCTTGAACGGCGAAAGGTCAGCCTGGTGACTGTTGATGAGCCTGAGCTGCCCGGCCTGTTTCCTTCCCTTGATATTGTCACCAATCCAGCCCTTTTCTATGTTCGCTTTCATGGGCGCAACAGCACCGGGTGGCGTTCAGGCAATATGCAGAAAAAATTCAATTATGACTATTCGGAGGAGGAATTGCATAGCTGGACAGAAACATATATCCGACCAATGGCTGCTCGCGCTGATTGTGGAATGCTGTTTTTTAATAATCATGTCCGGGCCCAAGCCCCCCGTAATGCACAAAAGCTGGTAAGAGTTTTCGCGGCAGGGAAAAGGAGTTTGGTTTGAAAGAAAGATCGGTTATTCACTTTAATGTGGCTGATTTTGCCGTTTCGGTTGAACGGGTGGTCGACAGCGGACTTCGTCAATGCCCGCTTATTATTGCTCCTCTGCAGGCTGCACGGGCTGTGGTCTATGATATGAGTGAAGAGGCGTTTCGAGATGGAGTTCGTAAGGGGATGGCTCTGCGGCGGGCGACAAAGATTTGCCGGGGGGCGACAGTGCTGGCTCCCAGGCCTGCGCTGTATCAGAAGGCGATGACAGCATTTTTGAAGGAGGTACTGAACTATTCACCCCTTATCGAAAGTGGTTTTGCTGATGGACATCTTTTTGTTGATGTTACCGGCACTCATCGGCTTCATGGTCCACCGCCCGATATTGGCCTGCGTATCCGCCGTCATGTTCGTACCCACCTTGGTATTAATCCCATCTGGACGCTGGGAACCAGTAAACTCGTATCGAAGGTGGCCTCTCGTCTGGTAAAACCGGTTGGGGAATATATCGTCAGTCCCGGTGATGAGGCTCTCTTTCTTGCTCCGCTGCCGGTAGCTCTTTTACCTGGTCTTACCCGGCAGGAACTCCGGAAGCTGGAGGAATTTCATTTGACCACCGTTGGTGCTCTGGCAGGACTGAGCCGGCAGCAGTTGATGGTACCCTTTGGCAGCCGGTCTGATTATCTGCATGATATCAGCCAGGGTATTGATGACAGTGTAGTCAGCACTTCCTCTTTAACCACCACACAGACTGTGGATTGTGAGCAATCTTTTGCAGATGACACCAATGATCGACAGGAGATTGAAGCTGTTATTACTGATCTGGTCAGCCGGGCGGGACAGTGTTTGCGCTCAAGACGTCAGGTTGCCCGCCGGGTGGGTATCTGGCTGCGATATTCCGATGGCAGTCATGTGGTACGACAGGCTTCCAGGCGTGTCGGCAGTAACAGCGATTTTGTTCTGCACAATCTTGCCCTCTCCGCCCTGCAACGGGCCTGGACTAAACGGATACGGCTCAGAAGCTGTCGTCTCGTTTACGACCGTCTGCATAAACAGTCCCCCCAGTTACTGCTTTTCCCTGATAAAGGAGTCAGGGAAAGGCGGCAGGAAAAACTGCTTGGAGCCATGGATACTATCCGTAACCGTTTTGGCCACCAATTAATCAGCATAGGCAGCCGGAGCAGCATAGCAGGTGATGTAAGAAGCACCATCCACTAATGTTTCCTCTGCGCGTTCGTTCCTATTATTCTCTGTTACAAGGCACCTCATCCCCCGCAGCACTTTGCAGACAGGCAAAGAGCTATGGATACACGGGGCTTGCGCTTACCGACAGGGATAATCTCTATGGTCTCTGGGATTTTCTGAAGAGCTGTAAGGTTGAGGGATTGAGGCCCATTATCGGCGCTGAGGTCACAGAGCCCGGTTCGAAAAAATGCATTACCTGTCTGGTTCGTAATCGCGAAGGGTACAGCAATCTCTGCTTCCTCCTTACAAATCGTCATATGGAAAGAAAGTTTAGCCTGGCCACCACTTTGCAGAAATATGCAGAAGGGCTGGTCATTCTATGCCGGGATTATGAGTTGCTGAAGAACTATAGTCGGCAAGGTGTAGAGGTCGTGGCAGATTTGGGCAGCCGACCCACGGAAGCCGGTCGACTGTTACGGCATTGGGCAAAGGAAAAGGATATCATCTGTGTTGCTACTCCTGATAGTGATATGGCAGAGAAAGGGGATTTTCAGCTTTCCTGTCTGCTTCGAGCGGTGCGGGAAGGGGCAACCATCAGTGATGCACAAAGAAGGGGGCGGAATGAAAAACCTGGCTGGCTGGCCGATCCGCGGGAATATTGGAACAGGTTTGTGGCCTGGCCGGAGCTGGTTGCGGCCACAGAGAGAGTTGCCGCTCTCTGTGACTATACCGGGCCGGAATTTGGTGTTGTTATGCCGCCCTGGCAGGGGGATGATGGCAAACCCGCCGGTTTAGCCCTGCGGCAAAAGGCATTTTGCGGGGCCAGGAGGAGATACGGTGATGATCTGGGTGAACCGGTGGTCGAGCGGTTGGAACATGAACTGTCGATTATCGAACTTATGGGATTTTCTTCCTATTTTCTTGTGGTTCGGGATATTGTCCACCGGAAGGGAGAAGACGGCAGGAGGAGAAAGCGGAGGATTTGCGGCCGTGGCTCTGCTGCAGCCTCCCTTGTCGCCTATTGCCTGGAGATTACCAATGTCTGTCCCCTGAAATATAACCTCTACTTTGAGCGGTTTTTGAATCCCGGCAGATCCGATCCCCCTGACATTGATATAGACTTTTCCTGGGATGAACGGGATGATGTGCTCACAAAAGTGCTAAGTGATTTCAATGGTCATGCGGCGATGGTCTGCAATCATGTTTTCTTTAAACCACGTATGGCCATCCGGGAAACGGCCAGGGCATTTGGCTTACCGGGATATGAGATATCGGAGGTGATCAGGAGGTTGCCATGGGTATCTAAACATCTCTCCCCTCCATGGCCGGAGGTGCTGACCCTCGCAGAGAAGCTGATCGGAGTACCGCGATATCTCTCGGTGCATCCGGGGGGAGTGGTGATAACACCAGAGCCGATAAGCAGTTATGTCCCTGTGGAATGGGCCCAAAAAGGGGTTCCGATTATTCAGTGGGAAAAAGACGGTACCGAAGAATCGGGGCTGGTTAAGATTGATATTCTGGGCAACAGAAGCCTCGGCGTTATTCGTGACTGTCTCCATGCTGTGGCTGAAAACGACGATGCGCCGGATGAAGCGAGCTGGCAGCCTGAAGATGATGTTGCAACAAAGCTTGCAGTTGCGGTGGGGGAAACTATGGGCTGCTTTTATATAGAAAGTCCGGCCATGCGATTGCTGCAGAAGAAGGCTGCCAGCGGGGATTTTGAGCAGCTGGTTATTCAGTCGTCGATTATTCGACCGGCGGCCAACGAGTTTGTCAGAGAATATGTGCGGCGCCTGCATGGTGGAAGCTGGCAGCCACTCTGTGCTGAGATTGGAGATGTGCTTGATGAGACCTACGGCTTGATGGTTTACCAGGAAGATGTTTCCAGGGTTGCGGTGGCCCTTGCCGGATTCAGCCATAGCCAGGCCGACGGATTGCGCAAGGTTATGTCGAAAAAGGACAAGAAACTCCGGTTGGAAAACTATAGAGAACGATTCTTTACCGGCTGTGCCGCCTGCAATGTTGATCTGGTCGATGTTGAGAGGATGTGGCAGATGATGATGAGCTTTGACGGTTATTCCTTTTGTAAACCCCATTCTGCCTCCTATGCACGGGTATCATATCAGGCGGCATATCTCAAAAGACATTTTCCTGCAGAATTCATGGCGGCGGTGATATCAAATCAGGGTGGTTATTACTCAACTTTTGCTTATGTCTCCGAGGCGAAAAGGCTGGGACTGAAAATCCTTCACCCGAATGTACGCGAGAGTGAAATACGCTGGACCGGGCAGGAGGTATGGATCCGGGTTGGTTTGCAGAGTGTAAAAGGTTTATCCGCAGATTTTCAGAAACGTCTTATCAGAGAACGTGGGGAAAAACAGTTTTTAAGCCTTGAAGATTTTTTAACGCGTACAAAACCGGCGGATAATGAGGTTTGTGCACTTATCCATGGGGGCGGACTGGACTGCCTGAGTGAGACTGGAAACAGATCTGCACTGCTCTGGCAGTGGGCAAGTTTTCAGCGTGTCCGAAAGAGTGCATCCCACCACTCCCTTTTTAATATAATTTTGCCACAGCCGCCGCTCTTACCTATGCCGGATCAGCGAACCAGGCTGAGGAGGGAGTTTCGTGTCCTCGGTTTTCTCTGTGACATGCACCCATTGCAATTTTTTACCCGTCACGGTCGAAGGCTGGTAAAAGCCTGCGATCTTGCAGATCATAAGGGACGTCGTGTGGAGTTGGCAGGTTGGTTGCTGAGTGGCAAGCTGGTGTCAACCAGCAATGGTGAAGTTATGGAGTTTTTAACCTTTGAAGATGAGACAGCTCTCTTTGAGACGACTTTTTTCCCGGATGTGTATAGTCGGTATGCGACTATACTGACCAGTGGAAAGCCGTATATCCTTGGAGGACTGGTGGAGGAAGACTACGGTGCATTGACTTTGACTGTTCATGGCATCCAATTATTGCGCAGATGAAGAGTTTTGCTTAAACAAAGCTTGATTTTGGTTTTAAAAAGCGACAAAGTAGCGTATAAGACAGGTTGTATTTGTCTATAAAATTGGTAACTATATCAGGTGATACTCTACTGTTGCTAAAACTACTGCCCTGTAACTGTTTAGCAGTGCTTCAAATTCGTTTATTTGGGACTTCGAAGCATACAGTGCTATTCGAGAAGGTCAAGATGGACGTAGTTGGAGTGTTGCTGAATAGTTACTGAAATTGAACCAAATTGAGTGAGTAGAGTGAAACGTATTCTTATTATCGATGATGAACAGATAGTCCTTGAGGTGCTCCGCAAGATTCTCGATCTTGAAGGATATGAGGTGGTGACTGCCTCCAACGGAGCTGAGGGGATAGAGTTGTTTCGTCAAAAACCGTGTGATCTCGTTATAACGGATATGGTGATGCCGGAAAAGGACGGTTTACAGACCATACTTGACCTGCGGAAAGAGACTCCTGATCTGGCGGTTATAGCAATGTCGGGTGG
>DEIL01000216.1 GCA_002352445.1 Desulfobulbaceae bacterium UBA2775 | reverse complement strand
CGGGATGAATTACTGGTATGATTCGTTGTGTTCATGACTCTCTCCTCGTCGCTACCATGGCCTGTGGATTTGTGGAAATCTCAGCAAAACTGACGCTGCAGACTAGAGAAGCAGGAAGATGATTTTGCAAGTTTTCCTGCTGTATCTATCTGAAGTCCATTGTAAATAAAAACCTAGATGCAAATTGAATAAATAATATAGATTCATCAGTCCATGAAGAAAGTAATACCATTCATTTTTTTTTGCATCCAATTATTAATAAATAATTGCGTATTTGCCCAGGCTCTCTATGAGTCTGAACCCAATAACACTCCCGCACAAGCCAACACCTTTTCAGGTCCAGCCAACATCATGGGCTTAATGGAAGCCGGAGACCAGGATGGCTTCATGTGGTCAGTCTCTGATGTCGATGCACAGTACTCCTGGAGTTTTGAACTCACGGGTATTGCAGGTGCACTGACAAAAGTCGATTTTTTTCTACTCACTTTTACTGAGGATGGCAATGAAGTGGTCAGCACTGAAATGATCTACAAGTTTGGCAGCCGTGACGGTTCTCGTCCGGTGCTGGTAAATGATCTGATTTTTGAGCCTGGTGACTATTTTATCGGCATAGCCCGTGCTGGAGGAATGAAACAGTCACGGGGAGTGTTTGCGTCAGGCAGCCTTGATCTGTCTACAATGAGTAAAACAGCAGAAGATGCTGGTAATGAGACTGCAGATGCTGAAGCAGTACCCCCACAATTACAGTATCGACTCAATGTCACAAAGGGCAAGAAGTTAAATGCCCGGTCACTGACTGAAAACACGCAGGACAAACCGCTCATGCTGCGTACCGCAGGTCATTACAATATCTATGCAGAGGACCCGAAAACCTGGGCCAGGCTTGAGGTTTCTGAAAAGGCCAGCCAGCAGCGCTGGGAACTATCGGGACGAACAGCGATTGGACGCAAGTTTTCTGTCACTCTGAACGATGCCAATGGAATGGAACTGACACAGGCGACCACTGATCAGTCCGGCAAGTTTTCTCTCCCGGACCTTGGTCTGGAGAAAGGAATCTACCAGCTGGAGCTTGAAGGCAAGGATGCGGGCGTTATTCGTACACTTGCCATTCGAGCCACCGGGCAGCGTGTTGAAGGTGATGAGGCGGAGCCGAATGACCAGTGGAGGGTGGCAAACCGGGTAGATTTATCACAGCCTGTCCGAGGCAGCGCGGGCAAAGATAATGATTACGACTATTTCCGCTTTAATCTTTCCGAAGAGGATGCGCGCAACACTCAGCTGATCCGGCTGGATGGTACTCAGGGCATAAAGTATGAGCTCTGTTTGTACGACGAAAATAATGAAGAGATGCAGTGCCGCACAGCGAACTCTGTCATTGAACTGGCTGATCTTTCATTAAACGCAGGGGATTATGGGTTATCCGTTGCACGCAGCAAGAAGGATGCGGAGTACACCCTCAGCATGGAGCAAGGGGAGACATTTAAACCAATTCGGGAAGCCGAGCCGAACGACAAATTCATGTTTTCTTCCGGCATGAATGCGAAAAGGATAGTAAAGGGCAAGTTCGACGGCAAGGATACGGATATCTATCACTTTACAGTCTCGGGTGAACCACAGTTATGGCGAATTCAGACGGTGGGTGACGGGGTCTCGCGCATATCGCTGCTCGATGCGAAAGGCAGTACGATCTCTCAGCTTGATGTGGCCGCTGGTTTGCGGCGTGCACGTCTGTCAAATCTGTTTCTTCTGCCGGGCTCGCATCATGTGGCAGTGAATGGAACGGATGGATCTTATGTACTGAGGATATTACCTATAGGTCCGCCAAACCCGGATTTTGAACGAGAGCCCAATGACGACCCAAGCAGGGCTCAAACCATCCGGTTCGGCCAAACAAGATTCGGCTTGCTGGAGAACAAGTCTGCGGATGACTACTACCGGTTCCAGCTGACAAACGATGAACATATCCGCTTGACGGTGACTCCGCCGGCAGATGGCCAGATTATCGCCAAGATATCAGGTGATAATGTAAGTGTCCTGCGCAAAGTTCCTGATATCGGCAAACCAGCTATCTATGAGGGCCTGTTCCCTCCCGGTGATTACAGCCTCTATCTTGAATCACGGACACCAAGTGACGCCGAGTACACAATTAAACTCGAAAGACTGGCACGTTTCGCCTGTGCCAAAGGATGTGAACCACCGGGTGTTACTGTTTACCCGGTTGAGCGGGGAGAACTTCCTGTCTCTCTCAATATTGAATCAGAGTCAGACAAAGTTGCGGCCTACCTGAGGTACGGTCAGACGCTGGCGGGTAATCTGTCACTATCCAATCAGACAGATGCTGAATTTAACGTAAAGCTTGAGTATGCAAGCAGTGATTATCGCTGGAGGATCAGGACTGAAAAACAATCGTTGCTAATCCCGGCAGCGGGTACAGTGACCGTCCCGTTCACGATACATATACCAGGGGATGCCTGGGCTAATCATTCGGTGCGTGTCAGTGTGCGGGCCTATGATGACAAGGGTTTTCAGGTTGAGTCGTATAAGGATATCGACGTTGACGCCGAGAGTGATGCTATCGGGCCAGTCTGGGACTGGCCAGTTCCTGATGAAATCCTGGGTGGTGTAAATGTTGCCTGGAAGGAGTTGGGTGGGAGAAGAATACCCTTTGACAATGAAACGAAAGAGGGTGATGTACCCAACCTGGGACATTATTTTCATCAACTGTTTGACAATCAATCTACACTGGGAAAAGGTCTTGCTCTTCGCGGTGCCCGCAAACTGGCTGAAGTCCCAGTTACAGTTGAACTGGCAGGTGATCGTCCTGTAGAAGTGGCTGGAATCATACTGAATCCAATGGGGCGGCGTTCCGTCATAAATTCACTCTCCACATTCGAACTACAGTTGTCACTAGACGGTAATGCGTATCAAACTGTTTTGAAGGATAGGTTGCAGCCACAGTTGATTGATCACTCCTTTACTCTGGAAAACCCTGTATCAGCCAGGTTCGCCAGATTGCTCCTGTTATCTTCACAGAATGAAGAAACTTCAGGTCAGTTGGTGCTGGGTGAATGGAAAGTTATCGCCAGCCCGGGACAAGATATATCGAATGGAGCAGGATTCAATATCACCAGGCCAGAGCTCGGTGGCCATGTCGTGTGGGCCAGACCCAGGGCATCCCGAGACAGGGATTCGGTCATTTTGACAGAAAAGGCCGATAGCAAACCGGTAGACATCAAGGCCGGACAGCAGATTGAATGGGTAATTGGATTTCAGGACGAGCGTGCTGCCAGAATTACCCGCATGGAGTGGGTGGCATCGAAAAAGGCAAAGCCGGAACAGCAAATAAATCGAGTAAAAGTGTTCACTTCGGTGCATAGCCCGGTGGGTCCCTGGGCATATTTAACGGACTGGGATGTTAAAGCAAATCAATCATTGGAACTTTCCTTCGATAAGCCTGCCTGGGCCCGTTACGTAAGATTCTCCGCAGAAGGCAATAGTAAGCGCACTTCGCTGGTATTCCCTGACACCTTACGTATATTTGAACAGGCCGCAGATGAACAATACCGATCAATTATCGGTGAATGGGGCAGTGGTTCACGTTATGGCATCTACGAGCATCTTGCCGGGATTAATCTGTCTGCAGAAACAGAGAAATATTCTGCTAACAACAGCAGGGCGACAGCCAGTACCCTTGAATACGGTCAGCTGACAAAAGGAAAAGTGGCACTGGCGCGAGAATCAGACTGGTACAGCGTCACTATCCCTGATGCCCGGAACACGCTGATGTTAGAACTGGCTGGCGATCCTACCGTTCGCACCATTTTGACCATCGAAGACGAGAATGGCAGTGCTGTCCCGGTACGACGAAGCCGTGGGGATTTCAATAGCCATAGCTTCAAAGCCACTGTTAAGCCTGGTGGAAAATATTTTATAAAAGTAGAAGAACCTCCACGTTCCGTAGCCTTTGTCTGGGATAATAGCGGTAGCGTCTCCGGCTATAGCCCGATGATTTACAATGCAATCAGCAGCTATGTCAGTGGCGTCAGTCCAGGAATCGATGTCGCGAATATGATGGTACTGGGTGGAGACTTTTTGCTCAAAGACTGGAGTGGCGAGCCTTATATCCTGCAGTCTGCCTTGAATGATTATAAGCGTGGTGACAATAGCAGCGATGCCGAGACAGCTCTCATTCGCGTAACGGAAGCGTTAGCCGGTCGACCGGGCACCAAGGCTATTGTGTTGATTACAGATGCCGAGACGGGACGCAATGATGAAGCCCTCTGGCCGCTGTTCAGTAAAGTTCGCCCACGAATATTTGCTATCAGGGTAGGTTCATCGCACGGAGTAGCGGAGGACCTGATGCAGTACTGGGCGAATGTGAACGACGGGTTTTACGATAACCCGTTGACGAACAGCCAGATGGGCATAGCTTTTGATCGTGCAAAAACAATGCTGCGCCAGCCTGCTTCTTATACACTGAAAGCTTCGCTGACTTTCGAAGACGCACCCGGGCCCGGTACGCTAAGTCTCCTCAGCAAGGAAAAAAGTACCCGTCATGGTGCTGTGGAACTGATACTTGATGCCTCCGGAAGCATGCTGAAAAGAGTGGATGGCAAGCGTCGCATCAACATCGCTAAAGATGTACTCACTACAGCAGTAACTGAGATTATCCCGGCAGGTACGCCGCTGGCGCTGCGCGTATTCGGTCACAAGACCCCGAATTCCTGCCAGACTGATCTCGAGATCAAGCTGAAGCCACTCAACCCGGCCTCAGCCGGGAAAATAATCAGCAAAATCAATGCAAAGAACCTGGCAAGGACTCCGATCGCAGATTCTCTGGCAAAGGTGGAGGCTGATCTAAAAAAAGCAAAAGGTAACAAGATTGTCATTCTTGTCACAGACGGAGAAGAGACCTGTGAAGGAAAGCCAGCAGAGGTACTCAAAAAGCTGGCTGACAAGGGCTTTGATGTCCGTCTCAATATAGTCGGATTCGCGATTGATGATGCTGATCTCAAGCGCCGGTTTGAAGGCTGGGCGGAGCAGGGTGGCGGCAGGTACTTTGATGCCAGTGATGAGTCATCATTAAACCTGTCCGTGAGAAACGCTTTACGTACACCTTTCCTCGTTTATGATATGGCGGGTGAACTGGTTGCTCAGGGCGTTGTTGGTGGTGAGCCGTTGCAACTTGATGCCGGTTATTATCGGGTTAAAGTGGCTGGTTCATCACCTATTAGCTTTGACAAAATTGAGGTCATCGGTGAAATGGAGAAGATTATTGAGTATTAGTTCCCGTTACAGGTTCTTACTGCGTAAAATTGTTGTTTATATCGTCGCCTTCACCCTCTCCTGGGCTGGGATCGTACCCGCCTATGCTGTGGGGAGAGCAAAGCCCGTGCAGGATAACGAGCCGGTTGCCAGAGCTGAAAGCTTTAACGCAGTAATGGAAAGGCTGCATGCAAGTATTAACCGCGCTGACTTCGATCTTGATGCCCTCATCGAGAGGCATGCTTACGATGTAGGAGAAATTATCTCTTTCGCCAGGGAGGCTATCCATTTCGAGCAATATCCTGGCCTGCTGCGAGGAGCACAGGGCACCCTGCTGAGCCGCGCAGGAAACTCACTTGACCAGGCGCTGTTGCTGGCCACCCTGCTCAAGAACAATGGAGAAGAGGCAAGGATTTTGCGGACAAATCTCTCTCCTTCACAGGTTCAGAAGCTGATGCCAGAGATTAATCCTTATGTTCAGCCGATAGCGACATTATCGCCTGAGGTAGAGGCTACTGCTGCGACAGTCTCCGGTGACCAGGCATGGAAGCTTGCAAGCCCGGAAATAATTGGAAATATCTTGAATTCAATCATTTCTGCGCTCGGAAAAGAGGGGATTTCGCTGGGAGATTCATCTGTACAAAAAAGTATCCTGGAAGAAGCCAGGGACTACTTCTGGGTCGAATACCGAGCCGGACAATCACAACCCTGGATTTCTGTTCATCCTGTCTTTACGAATACACCCGAAGAGTTCAACAAGCTGCAGTTCACTGAAGTACTTGGATCAAACATTGCGGAAGATTTACAGCACCGATTCCGACTCCAGGCGTTTATCGAGCAGAAATCAGGTTCCAGGCTTCTGGTCCATGAAATCATGGAGCCGTGGGAGCGGCCGACGGCAAATCTTACCAATAAAAGTTTAAGCTTCTCCACGCTGCCTTCCGGGCTTACTCCCGACCTGCTTCTGTCCGGCTGGGATGAGATCCTCGCGAAGAGCCGTTTCTTCATACCGTCTCTGGACGGGAAACCCGCCCCTGGCGGTAAAGCGTTCGACCTGAATGGCAACGCATTTTCCCTTGATGATATGAGCATGGATGCTTTTGGTGCTGCACCACTGTTTCAAACCGTAGGAGGAAAGACTGAAAATGCTGCTGGTGCTCTAGGGTCGCTCGGCAGCGGTCCAGATCGTGAATCCGACGTTGACCTGCAAACGCTGACTGCAGTATGGCTTGAATATACGCTCATCGTGCCTGGCAAACGTGAGCGCACTATCCGCAGAATGCTGTTGGACAGGTTAGGACCAACTGCACGAAAAAAGAGTGATCTGATTGCATCGGGCTCCACAGTTGACCCCCGAAGCGTGGTATCGGCAACGAATATTCTCGTTACAGGAGGAGAGTATTCCAGTAACTTCCTGGACGAACAGTTCCTGAAATCGATGCAGTACAGCCATGATCTGGCAGCGTATTTGATAGCGGGCCATGGCGAACGAAAATCGTTAGGAAACAAGTCAACTATCCTCGACTCAAGAAGCTGGACGCTACCCCAACTGGGCTTAACAGCAGCTACCCAGAGCTTACCCCCGGATGTCGGGTCAACGCTTTTTCGGTCTGCTCCCGGGGTCATCGTGGTTCAGTATAAATTGAATGATGACGATTCACTCCGGGGCATTGTCGATATAGTGACCAATTCGCGACGTGCTATGAAAATGGAAAAGGGGGTATTTATTTCTTTACCACAGCAGATAATGGCTCAAGGCATCTGGGAGACTATTGTTGAAGGTGTTGCGCTGACAAACCTGACAGGAGAGCCGGTGCAGCATGCACTCCATCGAAGCGCTCTTGAAAATAGTTCCTATACCATTATCAGTGATCCAGACCAGATTGTGGAACACGGCTGGCCGCAGGATGTTGGTGTACACATGCGGGATGATCTCGAACGAGGCTATACGTTGGTGGTTCCTGTTGCGCATGCTCCAGATCCAGGACATAAATTAGCATGGTGGCGAGTAGATCCCCTGACAGGGGAGAGCCTCGGCATCGACTCAGAGGGGAGAGGAGGGGTGACCCTTGAGCGCTTAGTTCTTGGAGCAATTGTACTGGGGACTCTTGCGGGGCTTATATTTACTCTTGTTGGTGAAGATTATCTGATATGCCGGCAGAAGAATCCGAAGGCACGTAGCTGCTGTATGGAAAAAAGGCGTAATAAAAAGTTTCTTGGCATTGCCAGAGGTGTTCAAGTAAAAGCCTGGGTAAAAGCTGTTCATGAGATGGAAAATGTACGCATCGAGCAATGCGGTAGCAGCATCCCCCCACGATTGCCTGCACCAACACGACCTTGATGAAAGGCTCTTGCATCTGATGTGGAATACGTTCACTCTGAATACTTATTTAATAACAGGAGAATTAGAATGAGAAAGTTCGTGTATTTTCTTCCAGTCATATTATTGACTGCATGTGGTGAATCAAATAACAGTGGTATAACGGATGGTAGATTCAAGGCTACCCTGGGTGAGACGCAGTTTGAAACTGCAGTGAAGTGTGGGCGCTTCGACAGCGATGATGCCTTTTTCTTCAACTCGGATAATGGAACTGCAATCAAGGATACCGATGGAGATGGGGTCATAGTTGCGGGTAGTAGAGTAATAATGGACAAGAAAGAGAGTCATATGCCTATGTCGATTGATGGGATGAGCTTAGAGATTACCGTGAAGGGTGAACGCTATTCTGCTCCAATGACAATGCCGGGTAAGAAAAGTAATCAAACATGGACGAAAACAGCAAATGGAGTAACTGGTACTGATAAATTGTGGAAAGAAGATGATCCCACGGGAGAAGAATTTCC
>DEIL01000176.1 GCA_002352445.1 Desulfobulbaceae bacterium UBA2775 | reverse complement strand
AAACAAGAGATAAGCGCAGACTTCGAACTGGGGAATTTATTTTAAAATTATGTGGCTGGATATACCTCCAGATAGCGAACGCAGAGAGACCTTCGATGTACTTCTCCAACCATTCTAAAAGTTCCGATTTATTCGGATTAGAACTATTAAACCATTCCATCACCCTGTTATGACCAGGTATTTCCTATTGTTATTATAGCCATATGTAAGAAAAGTGCCCCATTGAGAACAAAAAACAGCAGCTTATAATTGACAGTCCGTACCATAGTAAAGCTTAAAAGAAACCATACCAGCAGAGTGAAGGAATTGACAATTATGAGGATGCGAACCATCACACCATTGATAGAAGGAAGGGTTGCAAATAATGCCATGACAGAGGCTAATGCACCAATCCAGGTAATAAACAATCGTCTGATTGAGGAATCTTGAAAATATGAAAACAGGCTTGGAAATACCCCTTTTTGATAATCATCCCTGTAACGTAAAAGAATGAGCCAGAAATGGGGGATCTGCCATAAAATCATCAGGCTGATGAGAAGAAATGGCTCAAAGGCTGTTTTTACTCCACCTCCAATCAGCCAGCCAATATATGGCACCAATGCTCCGCATACAGATCCCGGCACAATGGCCAAAACGGTTTTTGTTTTAAGTGGGGTATAGATGCCATTGTACAGTGCCACCGCAATCAATGCCGCACCAAGGGGAAATCCAGTTTTAACAACCGTATATAGAACAATCCATCCGGCTCCAAACAATAGAACCGTCTGAATTCCAGCGTGCAAACGACTGACAGTTCCCCGCGGAAGAGGTCTGTTTCTGGTTCTCTCAAGATGGGCATCAACATGGTGTTCCTGGATGGAATTCAGTGTTGCTGCCCCTGCAGCAAGAAAAAAAAGTGCTGTTCCCGTCAAAAAAGCACGCAAATAATCTGTTGGGTCGGCGAGCATGAAGCCAAACAGAGCTGAGAAACCAATGAACAGGCAGAGGGGCAATTTTGCCAGAACTGCTCCTGACTTTATGACCGTCCAGAATCGAGCGCCAAACCCCATCTATCACTCTTCTTCGTCGAGCCATTTCAGATATTCGGCCTTTGGAACAATCCGTAGTTTGGCAAGCATGGCAGAATGGCCTACACCGCAATATTCAGTACATTGAATATCATATTCTCCAATTTTATCGGCATAGAACCAGGCATAAGTATCCATCCCCTTTACTGCATCTACCTTAATACGAAAGGCCGGAATATAGAGACTATGTACCACATCAAGAGAAGTAACGTTTAATTTGATGGCCTCACCCTGGGGAACAACAAGCTCATTCTCCGTTTCCTTATCGTTCTCATAGACAAAAAGCCAGGAAAACATCTGTCCTGCCACCTCGATCTCCATGGCATCCTCTGGTACAGCCCGTAATCCGATATATGAGGTCCAGCCAACATAAAACATGGAGAGAGCAATCAGAGTAGGGACAACCGTCCAGATTACTTCCAGGAGATAATTATCCCTGATATCAGAAGAAACAGGATTTTTACTCCTCCTGTATCTGATGACAAAATAGACCATAACAACTGTTATACCAAACAGCAGTACAATAGAAATGCCGAGAATATACCAGAACGCCTGATCTACACCTTGAACCGGATTCATAGAAATCGCCACCTTTTATCTAAATGCCACATCCCAAAATGTAAACCCAATCATTATAAACAGAAAACTTATCGTACCGATGAAGGAAAGATTGATAATTGGTCCCTCATATTTCAAATGCATAAAAAAAAGCAGCACAAAAGTAACCTTTGTACAGGCAATGGCCAGGGCCATCGGTACATTAAAAAACCCAAGATCACGATATGACACCGCGACCGTAATCCCTGTAAGGATAAGGAGAATACCTAATATTATGGCCAATTTTGTGTAGCTTAAAATATGATTGTTTTCCTGTGAATCCACAATTATTCTCCAAAAACAAACGACATGATGCCTGAAATTTTAATTTCTTACAGCCTCGTCAAAGATGACGATCCCTTATAAAACTAAGTAAAAAAGCGGGAAAACAAAGATCCATATCAAATCCACCAGATGCCAGTAAAGCCCCGAATTCTCAAGCATGGAATAGCTCGATTCGGTAACCTTCCCTGCCATTACCAGGATCAGACTGATAGAGAGCAGGGTCATGCCGACAATAACATGCAGTCCATGCAGACCGGTGATAACATAATAAAGACCAAAGAATATATTCAGTCCGGGTTCTCCTGACACGAGTGTCTCTGAATTAGGGTAGATATCGTGATGAATTTTAGCACCCCATTCAAAATATTTATTAACAAGGAATATTATACCGCAAAGAATTGAAAAAACGAGAAAAGCAATGGCCTGCTTTTTTGCTTTCCGCTGAATTGCTGTGATCGACGCAGCCACAGTAAAACTGGAAACAAGAAGAACAATCGTGTTCGCAGCTCCAATAACTCTGTTCAGTTCCTTTCCCCCCTCGGAAAAAAATTCAGGGTATTTATAAAAATAGACCGCATAAAGGACAAAGAGACCGCCAAATAAAATAATTTCTGAATAAAGGAATAACCACATTCCTATTTTTATACCGGTTTTATCAATTCGGTTGTTCATGCAACTGCCCTCATCGTTCACCCCTCTTGACCTGTGCTGCAATTTCAGAAAAATCATATGGGAATTCCATCACTTGCGGCTTGTCAACAAAGTTATGTAAAGGAGGAGGTGATGGTACTGTCCATTCCAATGTCGTCCCTCCCCAGGGATTTGAGGAAGCAGGTTCACGCTGCCTGAAACTCATAAATAGATTTGCGAACATTATCAGTATGCCTATGCAGAGGAGATAAGCTCCAAAACCAGCCAGAAAATTACCAGTTTCATATTTGGGAAGATAATCATAATATCTCCTAGGCATTCCCTGCATACCAAGGATGAACATTGGGATATAATGAAAAAGAAAACCAATAGCAGTGAGTATTGAACCAATATACGCTTTTTTAAAATCATACATAATGCCAAACATTTTCGGCCACCAGAAATGAAGTGCAGCAAAAAAAGCAAACCCTGTTCCACCAAACATGACAAAATGAAAATGAGAAACAACAAAGTGAGTATCATGCACATGTATATCTGGACCGACTGCACCAAGAACAAGCCCTGTCAAACCACCAATACTAAACAGGTAGATAAATATTAATGAAAGCAAAAGCGGCGGAGTCATCTCTATGGATCCCTTATACATGGTGGCTACCCAGGAAAACACTTTAACAGCTGAAGGAATCGCCACCAGAAAGGTGAGAAGAGAAAAGAAGAAAACAGAAACGTCACTCATCCCACTAGTGTACATATGATGCGCCCAAACCAGCGATCCGGCAACAGCAATCCCCATGGAGGACCAGACTATTGCCTTATAACCGAATATGGATTTTCGGGAAAAAACAGGGATTATTTCAGAAATTACTCCCATCCCGGGTAGAATCATAATGTAGACGGCAGGGTGCGAATACATCCAGAACAGATGCTGATAGAGTATTGGATCTCCACCCTTATCAGGATCAAACAACCCCACCGAAAAAAGCCTTTCAACCACGACCAGCACAAGAGTGATAGAGATGACAGGCGTTGCAAGTATCTGGACCCATGCGGTAGCGTAAAGAGACCAGGTGAAAAGGGGGATCTGCATCAGTCCCATTTGTTTATCCCGCAT
The DNA here is from genome assembly GCA_002352445.1 of Desulfobulbaceae bacterium UBA2775. Lineage (GTDB taxonomy): Bacteria > Desulfobacterota > Desulfobulbia > Desulfobulbales > Desulfocapsaceae > Desulfomarina. Next base: position 17,311 of record DEIL01000176.1, on the reverse strand, counting down.
GCGGTGAAATGTAGTGATAAAATTCAGGCCCGTCAGCATGGATGACATCCCCAGGGTAAAGGCAGCCATTACAGTAAGACTGACATTGGTGTTAACCTCAACACTGAAGGGCACATAAAAGGTCCATCCGGTATCCGGAAACCCTTCCCCGCTAAAGAGAGAAATCAGCGCCAGGAGTCCACCAAACATAAAGAGGTACCAGCTAAACAGATTAAGGCGTGGAAAAAATACGTCATCAGTACCCAATTGAATCGGCAGGAAGAAATTGCCAAAAATAGCAGGAATCGCAGGGATAACGAAAAGAAAAACCATAATTACCCCATGAAGGGTAAAGAGGGAGTTGTACAGTTCCGGCCCCATAATGGTCTTACCCTGACTCATCAACTCTGTTCTCAAAAGCAGACCGCACAACATGGCAATGACGAACCAGAAGAGAATGGCCCACATGTACATAAGGCCGAGACGCTTATGATCATGGGTTAAAAGCCAGGCTCTGATGCCGGTCAATCCGGCAGGTGACGGAGTATCGTAAAAGGATTCTGTTTTGATCATCTTTTTTGTCCTATTCGTTACTTATCCATCTGGAATTATCAATTTTTCAAAATTGTCAGTCATCTCTCCCCTCTTTTTGCGTTTTCCTTCTGAAGTAAAAAAACACAAAACCAAGAACCAGACCAAACAGGACCAGCACCGACACTTTTACGGTCTGAAAAAGAGGTTTATTGGCATCGGGATCATAGTTAAAACAAAAGGCAAGCAACCTCTTTACCGAAAGAGACGGGGTTCCTTTTTGCGCGTCAAGGAGCGCCATTTCAACATCACCCGCCAAAAAAGAGCCATAGACATAGCGGATAATTCTCCCTTTAGCATCAACGATCATCAATGCTGACGGATGAATAAAGGTAGTGTCATCCATTTTCTTAAAACGAAACCCCAGAGAATCGGTTACTGCTCTGATATTATTTATTGTACCGGTAAGAAAATGCCACTCTGCAGGTGGGAAATCATCTCCAACTATCTTGAGATAGTTTTCTTTTGCCCGGCTGGCAACTTCTGAAGTCTCTACGTCATTGAAGCTTAAGGCAATTGCCCTGTAGTCTTTCCCGGGGACGAAGCTGAGTTTCTTCATTGCCTCCGCGAGATTAGCAAGGTTTTGACTGCAGATAGCGGGGCAATAGAAATAAATGGGGAGAATGATGGTCGGCCTATCGATTATACTGCCAAGGGTAACTTTTTTACCATCTTCGGCAACAAATTCGATATGAAGAGGAATATATTCACCCGTCTTCTCCTTGATCCACTTCTCTCCGTCCGGTGTCTGTTCAGCACTCTCTGCCTCCTGAGTAACCATTGCATGCTCAGAATGATTCATCTTGTCACTCTGAGCATAGGCCATGCCCACTCCCAAAAAAAGAAACAGCAGGAGGATTGAATAGAGATAGACAATTAAGGATCCGTGTTTCATAGTCTTCTCTATTTTTTTACGGCTTCAGAAGCCCCGGTACTGAGGTTAACTTTCAGGGCAGTTCTATATTTATGTTTCGTCTTAAAACTGTCTCGGCCTGGACCATAAGCGAGCAGCACTACAGTGTCACCATTGATATCAATAGCCGGGTCATATTTATCGGTAGAATTAAGCGGCATGGTAAACTCTATTGTGGTAATGCCGCCTTCCTCCGTTCCTCCTACCAGTGTGGCATCAGTAGTTCCACCAAGTTTTTTATCAGAGCTGTGTTTTGTAGGGCTATCGCCATATTCATCAATTATTTTTGCCTCACCCTTTTTTACATAGCCAAGAACAAAGTTTGCATCCTTCATTTTCTTGCTCGGGTTAAAGCCAATTCCAACCCAACCTTCTGTTTCAGCAGACATCTTCACTGCAAGAGTATCTCCGGCAATTTTCCAGCCAAAAGACATTTTTTTAACTTTCACCTCATGGTCATATTCTGCACCAAATACACCTGAAACAGCTGCCATCAAAACCACACAGATCACTGCAACTAAACTGATTATTTTTCTAGTTTTCATAATTTCTCCGATTCAATTTGCTTATATATTAATTTCACTTCTACGACTTGGTGGCATACTATCACACTACCGCAGCCAAGAAAAGGTTTTCACCTTATATAAACATTTTTTTTGCTAGTAATTACTACATGGGAGCTATTTCCAAAAAATCTAATTGAAAGTGCCGGCTTCCATGATTATGTTCAGAGTTGTAATTTCTTAAAGGAGTGCACATAGTCCAAGGAGCTTGTCAGAGAATAGGCATTTTGTTCAAAATCGAAGAATTATTGAAAAATAAACACAGCCATATATATCATATCTGAGTCTACGCTACCTGCGAGCATTATTTTTTGGTAATTCTGAACAGTTTGGGCAAAAAGGCATTCTCGGACAGGCCCTAAGGCAATCTCCGCTTTATTCCCACTTACTTTAACTGGAGGAAATTAGTATGGCAGAAAAAATGGCAGTATATAAATGCGAGCTCTGTGGAAACATTGTTGAAGTTCTTACAGCCGGATCGGCTGAGCTGATGTGCTGTGGACAACAGATGGTCATGCAGGCAGAAAACACAACTGATGCTGCAGTAGAAAAACATGTCCCTGTCCTGGAGAAAAAAGGCGATGGCTGGCAGGTTTCTGTAGGCTCTGTAGATCATCCAATGACCGACGACCACTATATAGAATGGATTGAGCTTATTGCCGGTGATACCGTTTATCGTCAATTTCTCAATCCATCAGACAAACCGACGGCCTATTTTCCATCAATTGAAGGTGATGTATCAGCCCGTGCATATTGCAACCTTCATGGCCTCTGGAAAGCCTAACCCTGGCTAAATCACACCCCGTCCCCTGTGGCGATAGTTAATGATCCACAGGGGCACCCTCCCCCCAGTACCTTAATCAACAACTATGGACAAAACCAACACCAGCTATCGTATTGAAACCGACAGCATGGGTGATGTCCATGTACCATCCCGGGCATTGTATGGTGCCCAAACTCAGCGAGCCGTTGAGAATTTCACAATATCCGACCAGACTCTCCCCTGGGTCTTTATTCTAGCGGTTCTGCTTATCAAACAATCTGCTGCCGCTGCCAATAACGTGCTTGGTCTTCTCTCTGATAAACTGAGCGGAGCTATTGCAGACAGTGCTGCCGAACTTCAGGCGAGAAAACCGATGGAAGAGTTCCCTGTTTCCGTGTTTCAAACCGGGTCAGGAACCAGTACAAACATGAATGTCAACGAGGTTATCTGCAGCGTTGCAAAACATAAAGGGATAACGCTATCGGCTAACGATCATGTCAATCTCGGGCAGAGCAGTAATGATGTTATTCCCACTGCCCTGCATATTGCCGCTACAGTTGAGACAGAAAAAAACCTCCTTCCCGCCCTAGGGAGACTGACGGATGAGATCCTGCTTTTTGCCGACAACAACAGAGATGTTATAAAAACAGGTAGAACCCATCTTATGGACGCCCTGCCAATTCGATTGAAGGCTGAACTTGAAGGATGGGCAGCTCAAATCCGAGAGTGCTGCGAACGAATTGAAGATACTCTTGTAAGGCTTCGGCGGTTGCCCCTTGGGGGTACAGCTGTAGGCAGCGGAGTCAACTGCCATCCTGATTTTCCAGATAAAGCTATAGCTGAAATTAATGAAAAAACAGGCATTACCTTTACAACAACCGCATCTTTTTACAAAGGTATCAGTAGTCTTGATACTATAGTTGAATATTCCGGCGTTCTTAAAACCACGGGCATCGCCCTAAGCAAGATCGCAAATGATCTGCGCTGGATGAACTCCGGCCCTCTGGCAGGACTGGCAGAAATTAAATTGCCGGCTCTTCAACCGGGATCCAGCATCATGCCGGCAAAGGTAAATCCGGTGATACCGGAGGCGGTCTGCATGGCTGTTGCTCAGGTTGTTGGCAACGATGCAACAATTCATGTTGCCGGACTCGGAGGGAATTTTCAACTCAATACCATGCTGCCTGTAGCCGCATCCAGCATATTGAATTCTATCGAACTATTGACGGGAAGTGCATGTTCCCTCGCAGAAAAAGCGATCTCAAAAATTACAGTCAACCGTGAAATCTACCAACGCTCACTCTCTCTCAATCCGATCCTCGTCACTTCCCTAAATCCAATCATAGGCTATATGAAGGCCGCGGAAATTGGTAAAATTGCGGCTGCAGAAAAGAGACCGGTAATTGATGTGGCAAAAGAGTGGACCGACATTCCCCATGAAGAGTTGGAACAATTGCTTGACCCTAAAAATCTTGCCGACTGGTTCAAAGATAAAAAAGAGTAATTCCCCGCTGACCGTTCCGGTCACGATCACACCAACTTTCCGCAGGCCAGGTTAACAAACCTCGAAAAACAGAATATCATTCTTGACAAATGGCCATACAGAGAATATATTCACCCCAAACAGAAGGATACAGAAATGATCGACAGCATCAGCTTTGAAATACTGGCAATACTGCAGGAAAAAGCACGCATACCCAACGTTGAAGTTTCCAGGCAGGTCGGCCTGGCACCTTCAGCTGTTCTTGAACGAATCCGTAAGATGGAAAATCAGGGTATCATTCAAGGCTATGAAGTGCGTTTAAACCCTGAACTCTTCGATCGACCTCTTATTGCCTTTATCAAGGTCAATACTGCAGCCAGTGCTACCAGGGATGTTGGATCTGCTCTATCGGAAATTCCAGAAGTTCAGGAGGTGCATTATGTTGCTGGAGAGGATAGTTATCTGGTAAAGATCAGAACCAGTGACACAAAGAGGTTGGGTCACCTCCTGTGCCATAAAGTACAGTCAATCCCCGGCGTTGTTTCAACAAAGACATCGACGGTTCTATCAACAGTGAAAGAAACCAGCCGAATCCCAATACAGCAACTACCATAAGAGAATATTGCCATGCCAATGTCCCAGTCTTTTAAGAACAGGCTTTTTCCTGTACTCAAAAAAATAACAGGCCACTTTCAAACTCCCTTTCATATCTACGATGAGTCCGGCATAAGAGAAACCGGCAAACGTCTGCAAACCGCCTTTAATGAAATCGATACATTCAAGGAATACTTTGCTGTCAAGGCGCTTCCTAACCCCAGGATACTGAAAATTATGCAGTCCATGGGTTTTGGTTTTGATTGCAGCTCAATTACGGAATTACAACTTTGCCGCAAAATTGGTGGTCACGGTGACGATATCATGTTCACTTCTAACAACACCAGTCATGAAGTTTTCATTGAAGCTGAAAAAGACGGGGGATGTATCCTCAACCTTGATGATATCAACTTGATAGACAAGGTACCAAATTTGCCTGAGCTCATCTGTTTCCGTTACAACCCCGGGGCAAGACGTACAGGCAATGATATTATCGGCAACCCCCTTGAAGCCAAATACGGTGTCAGTCATGAACAGATCATCGGGGCCTATCGTAAGGCAAAGGATAAAGGGGCAACTCGTTTTGGTATCCATACCATGGTCGCTTCAAACGAGTTGAACTATAAATATATGGTTCAGACTGCCCGAATGCTTCTTGAACTGATTGCCGAAATCAGCGCTGAACTAAACATTGAGTTTGAATTTATCAATATCGGCGGAGGATTGGGCATCCCGTATGAACCAGGTGTCCCCGAACTGGATCTGGAAAGCATGGGCAGAGAGATTACCGCTCTTTTCCATAGCTTTAAAAAACAGCATGACTACACTCCTGCACTCTTCATGGAGAGTGGCCGATTTATAACCGGTCCCCATGGCACCCTGGTTGTCACAGCAATAAACAGGAAGGAAATCTACCGTACCTATGTTGGTGTCGACGCTTCTATGAGTTCCCTCATGCGTCCGGCCTTGTACGGAGCCTACCATCATATCGATATCCTGGATAAAGAACAATCTGCTGAAATAGAAACTGTTGATATTGTCGGTTCTCTGTGTGAAAATAATGACAAATTCGCCCTTCAGCGGAATTTACCTCCCATTACTGATGGTGATCTCCTTATCATTCATGATACAGGGGCCCACGGCCATTCCATGGGCTTCAACTATAACGGTAATCTGCGCCCTAAGGAGTTGCTGCTTACAGCGGATGACAGTGTAGAGATTATACGACGAGAGGAACGATCTGAAGACTATTTTGCCACTCTGCAGTTTGAACCAGACAGTCTCACCCTCTGATTCTCCTTTTTCGGGTTCCATCTCAACGACCACCCATCAACACAAAAAAGACAAATATGACTATAGACATCAGCAGTTTTTTAGAAACAGTGGCGGATGAAGTCAAAGATAAGGAAGTTCCTGTGGTAGATTTGATCGCCGTGCAGACCAGAGATCCATTCAAGGTTCTGGTGGCAACCATCCTCTCTGCCCGAACAAAAGATGAAACCACTGCCAAAGCTTCAAAAAAACTCTTCAACCTTGCCCCTGACAGAAAAGCTCTTGACCGATTGGAGGAAGATCACATTGCGAAACTCATTTACCCTGTCGGGTTTTATAAAAACAAAGCGGGGTATCTGGCAAAGCTTTCTTCCGCGCTTGAAGAATTCGGAGGAGATGTGCCGGATACGATTGAGGAACTCATTACCCTGCCGGGAGTAGGCCGAAAAACAGCCAACCTTGTAGTAAGCGTCGCCTTTCAAAAACCAGCCATATGTGTTGATACCCACGTCCACAGAATATTGAATATCTGGGAATATGTGCAAACCGATACACCACTTAAAACTGAAATGGCTCTGCGAAAAAAGCTACCCAAAAAACATTGGATAACAGTCAATTCAATACTGGTCGCTTTCGGTCAATCAATCTGCCGCCCAATCAGCCCGCACTGCGATATCTGCTCACTTGCAGGTAAATGCCCGCAAAACGGAGTTAAACCAAGAAAGGTTCCCGGCAAAAAAAGGGATAAGAGTCAACCTCTCAAATTTATTTCCTGGAACGTTAACGGAATCAGGGCTCTGGAGAAAAAAGGTTTTATAGACATTCTGAGCGATCTTGACGCTGATATTGTAGGTATCCAGGAAACCAAAGCTCAACCGGATCAACTTTCAGAGGAATTAAAGAATATCCCGGGCTACACTTCGTACTGGCACAGTGCGAAAAAAAAAGGCTACTCCGGAGTTGCTTTTTACACCCGGCATACACCTCTTGCCGTCCACGAAGGTCTCGGGGAGGAAGAATTTGACAGCGAGGGCCGGGTTCTCACCCTTGAATTTGATACCTACTACCTCATCAATATCTACTTTCCCAACAGCGGAGATAAACTTAAACGACTTGACTTCAAACTTCGCTTTAACAACACTCTTCTGACCTTTGCCAGGACGATTGGTCGAAAAAAAGATGTCATCCTCTGCGGGGACTTCAATGTCGCCCATAAGGAGATTGATCTTAAAAACCCTAAAAACAACGTTAAACACGCCGGATTTACACCCGAAGAACGGGCCTGGATGGACAGCTTCATCGAGGCAGGTTTCACTGATACATTCCGCATCTACAATCAGGAACCAGATCAGTATTCATGGTGGAGTTACCGCTTTAATGCACGGGCAAAAAATGTCGGCTGGCGTATTGACTACTTCTGTGTCGATGAGTCTGCCAGGAAAAAGGTGCAAAACGCTGCCATCCTGCAGGAGGTAACAGGATCGGATCATTGCCCTGTTCAGCTTGAATATCTGGCCAGATGAGGGTGGTCAGAGATAAAGCATCAGGGGGATGTGGTGAAATTTAACAGGGCCGGACATTTTTTTCTTATGTATTCGATGACTTTCCGTGGTCCCGCCGGGAAAGCAAAATGGACGAGTTCCTCCGGGATAATCCAGCGATAGTCATCGGCAGACTTGAGCACCGGTTCTATATCATCTCCCTGCAACTTACAGTGGTAACAGTGGAGAATACTTTTATAACGGGTGTAATGGTGTGTAACTGTTGTAATGGGATCAACAATATCGACCGTAAGTCCAGTGCACTCCAATATTTTATCGGCAACCGCGTCTTCTCCTTCCCCTTTTTTCAGCTCTCCTCCCGGGAATTCCCACAGTCCTCCCCATACATCATTCTCTCTTCTCTGTAAGAGTAGAATGCGGCCCTCATGGAAGACAATCCCCGACAATCGCTGGATTGTTGTTATCTTTTTTGATATCCCTGTAATAGGCCGCTCGTTAACAGTACCCCGGTCAAAGGCAAGACAGAATTCGGAAAGAATGCATAAACTGCACTCCGGTGTTTTGGGGGTACAGACCACTCCACCAAGCTCCATCAAAGCCTGGTTGTACAGCCGCGACTTCCCCACCGGCAACAACTCGTCAGCTATTCCTGCAATCTGATCCTTTGCCTTTTTCTCTTTGACAGGTATATCGATATCAAAAAGCCTGGCATAAACGCGGGTGACATTAGCGTCTATCACTGCAATATCACGGTTTCCGGCAACACTTGCAACAGCCGCAGCAGTATAGGGCCCAATTCCGGGCAGCTGAATGAGCTGGTCATAATCACAGGGAACCTCTCCTGCAAAATCATCTACAATGATTTGCGCCGCCTTATGCAAATTTCTGGCCCTGGAGTAATAACCAAGCCCCTCCCAATATTTCAGGATCTCCTGCCGATTGGCGTCCGCCACTGCTGTAGTATCGGGAAAACGGGTGACCCAGCGCGTAAAGTATGTTACCCCACGTGCCATCTGAGTCTGTTGAAGCATTACCTCAGAAATCCAGACATGATAAGGATTATAGGTATGCCGCCAGGGTAGGTCACGGTGATCTGCTTTAAACCAGTTGATCAGTTGTCCCTGGAGAGAGTTAGAAAAACTCCCCGTCTTTTTCAGGTTTGAAAGGGTCAAGCGTTTACATCTTTTTGAAAAGCTCAAGGGTTCTTTGCCGGGTCATCAGCTTCTCCCACTCCGGCCCGAGGCAGTTCTCCCAGAGAGGAACAAGGCCAAGAGCGGTGGTGACCATAAGATCGAGTGCTTTATCATCCATATCAGCCGTCAATTTCCTGGGGAGTGTGATGTCATGTTTTTCCATCATCCGGCGGAATTCCTTCACCCCCTCCGGATAAAACTCATCAAGACAATCAAAGGCTATGCAGCACCCTATTCCATGATGAACACCTAACACATAGGAAAGACCGTAGGAAAGCGCATGGCAGGCTCCAACCTGGGAGTAGGCTATACTCATGCCGCCGAAATAGGATGCCATCATCAGCTTGTCATCTTTATCGGGGTGATCCTCAAGAAAGACCTGGCGGCAGAGATCAATGGATTTTTCACCATAGGCCTTGCTGAATTCATTAATAAAAGTTCCCTGCAACGACTCCACATCATGGATATAGCAGTCCATTCCGGTATAGAACCACTGGTCCTTCGGCACATCTGCTATCAATTCCGGATCGAGCAGAATCTGATCGAAAAGAGTGTAATCGGAGTTAATACCCAGCTTCTTAACAGGACCTGTCAGGATTGTTGTGCGGGATATCTCTGCTCCTGTCCCGGCAAGGGTCGGTACGGCAACGTGATAAATGGAAGGGTTTTTGATCAGATCCCAACCCTGGTAATCCACTGAAGATCCAGGATTGTTCAACATAAGTGAAATTGCCTTTGCAATATCCATAGTGCTGCCACCACCGATGCCAACGATACCGTCAGGAACAATTTCGCTGTAAGCACGAATTTTCTCAACAAGTTTATCGATATAGGCCGTTTTGGGCTCATCATCGACATTTACCCTCAGGAGGAGATCATTACCCTCCATAGGCAATCTGGTTTCCAATGATTTCCCTTCAAAAACATCATCAATTACGAAAACAAAATATGACCCTCCAGTAACTCGTTTGGGAGCAATAATATCACCAAGCTGATTAAAGGAGCCCCTGCCAAAAATAATGTTAGGTACTATGCTGAAATTTCTATACATTGACTGTTCCATTTTGGATTTATTAAAAGTTTCCGCGTCTCAATATTCTGATCGATACTAGTGTCGTGTCAACAATGTAATGTCGCATTCGCGTCATTCCCGCGCAGGTGGGAACCTAGGAGCTTGTCCGAGAATGCCCTTTTGTTCAAAATCGAAGAATTACTGAAAAATAAGCACATCCATATATGTGATATCGGAGTCTACGCTTTCCTGCGAGCATTATTTTTTGGTAATTCTGAAGAGTTTGGGCAAAAGGGCATTCTCGGACAGGCTCCTAATCTTTAAGTGCTGCTTTATACCACTGATACGTATTTTCCAATCCATCGGACAAGGTCTTTAACGGCTTCCAGCCGAGCTTATTGATGCGACTGCTATCCATAAGTTTTCTTGGAGATCCATCAGGCTGTTCAGGGTTGTACACTGTTTCACCCTTAAAACCGACCAGCCCGGCAATGATCTGCGCTGTATCTTTGATAGTGATTTCTTCCCCGCTGCCAACATTAAGAAAAGAGGGGTACTCTCCCTCAAAGTTGCTCTGGGCTAAAGTCAGAACATAGAGTGATGCTGCAGCCATATCGTCCACATGTAAGAATTCACGCCGAGGAGCACCTGTCCCCCAGAGGAACACTTTCGGAGCAACAGTCCGGTTGAGTCCACCATTTTCTGAAGAATAACCAATGGCCTGCTGAATATCTGCCGGAATTACTCCATAGACACGTTCATCTTTTTGTATGCCCTCAAGATCCCCTCTCATAGCAAGCTTCGCCAGATGATATTTTCGTATCATCGCGGGAATGACATGACTGTTTTCCAGGTGGTAGTTATCTCCAGGGCCATAAAGGTTAGTCGGCATCACTGAACGATAACTGGTGCCATATTGAACATTATACGCCTCACACATTTTTATGCCGGCGATCTTGGCAATAGCATAGGGTTCATTGGTCTGCTCAAGAATACCGGTGAGAAGATGTTCCTCCCTCATGGGCTGAGGGGAAAACTTTGGATAAATGCATGAACTGCCGAGAAAAAGCAGGTTTCCAACCCCACCCTTGTACGCCTCATGGATGACATTCGTCTGAATCATCAGGTTCGTATAGATAAAATCCGCACGATACATATTATTGGCATGAATACCACCAACCCTGGCGGCGGCGAGAACAACCCTGTCTATTTTTTCGGACTGAAAAAACTCGTGCACCTGGGACTGATCCGTCAAATCCAGTTCACTATGGGTTCGGGTGATAATGTGTTTACAGCCAAGTTCTAACAATTGCCGGACTATGGCTGACCCCACCATACCTCTATGACCTGCTACAAAAATACGCTCCTCAGGAGTCAGGCGTAAAGAATGAGAAAATGACGGGGAATTATTCATGGTGATTGAGAACAGCAAACCCCTCATTCTTACACAGTTCATCTCGCCTGGCATCTTCAAGATCAAAACGCATCATCTCGGCCACAAGCTCGCCGAAACTGGTCTTTGGTTCCCAGCCAAGCTCTTCTTTGGCCCTGGTAGGATCTCCAAGCAGGGTTTCAACTTCTGTAGGTCTGAAATAACGAGGATCTACACGGACAATCACATCATCAACCTTCATTACATTGCCGGTTTCTTCCCCTGGCACACTATCAACAATCCCGATCTCATCAACGCCGAAACCCTCCCACCTTAGCATAACTCCCAATTCTGCAGCTGCTGCATTAACAAAATCTCTTACTGAATGCTGCACTCCGGTGGCAATAACAAAATCTTCAGGGCTATCCTGCTGCAGCATCAGCCACTGCATCTCCACATAGTCTCTGGCATGGCCCCAGTCACGCCTGGCATCCAGATTTCCCAGATACAGGCAATCCTGCAATCCCAGGAAAAGCCTGGCCAGAGCTCTGGTTATTTTCCTGGTGACAAAAGTCTCTCCACGCAGTGGAGACTCATGATTAAAAAGAATGCCGTTACAACCATAGATATTGTACGCTTCCCGGTAGTTGACCACAATCCAATAGGCGTACATCTTGGCGACTGCATAGGGTGAACGGGGATAAAATGGTGTCTTTTCAGTCTGGGGTGTTTCCTGCACTTTACCGAACAACTCTGAGGTGGAGGCCTGATAAAATCTAGCCTTCTCAGTTAAACCAAGGATACGAATAGCTTCCAGTACACGTAAAGTACCTAATGCATCTGAATTAGCGGTATATTCCGGTTCCTCAAAAGAAACAGCTACATGGGACTGAGCAGCAAGGTTATATATCTCATCCGGTTGTACCTTGCCGATGATATGAATCAGACTGGAAGAGTCGGTCAAATCGCCATGATGGAGAATAAAATTTCTCTCTCCCACATGTGGGTCCTGATAGAGATGATCAATCCTGTCCGTGTTAAAAAGAGAGGCCCTTCTCTTTATACCATGCACTTCGTACCCTTTTTTCAGCAGAAACTCTGCAAGATATGCTCCGTCCTGTCCGGTAATGCCGGTAATCAACGCCTTTTTCATGGTAGTCTTCATATCAGAATTGAACGTCCCCGGCCAATGCCGTAATAAGCTAAGCCTGTTGCCTCTACTCTTACCGGATCATACAGATTTCGCCCGTCAAAAATCACCTTATCTTTCAGCTCTGCCTGCACCTGCCCAAAGTCAGGCACTCGAAAGCTCTTCCATTCGGTGACAATAACAAGACCGTCGGCGCCATGCAGGGCCGCTTCTTTAGTACCCATCAACAGTAGATCCTCTCTTGTTCCATAGATCCGCTGAGCCTCCTCCATTGCCTCGGGGTCATAAGCCTGTACCCTGGCACCGGCCGCCCATAATGCCTCCAGGAGTACCCGGCTTGAAGCTTCGCGCATATCGTCTGTGTTCGGTTTAAAAGACAAGCCCCAAACAGCAAAAGTTTTACCGGCGACTCCATCCCTGTAAAAAGAGGAAATATGACTGAAGAGTTTCTCTTTCTGCTTATAATTTACACTCTCCACCGCCTTCAGTATATTTGCCTCGAAGCCGACTTCACTGGCGGATCTTTCCAGCGCCTGCACATCTTTCGGGAAGCAGGATCCGCCGTAACCACAGCCAGGATAGATAAACTGGTAGCCGATACGGGAATCAGAGCCAATCCCTCTGCGAACCTGCTCGATATCCACCCCCAGTTTTTCCGCCAGGTTTGACATCTCATTCATAAAAGAGATCTTAGTGGCAAGCAGGCAGTTGGCTGCATATTTGGTGAACTCTGCACTGCGTACATCCATGACCATAATTTTATCAAAACTGCGACTGAATGGTTCATACAGTTCCCGTATTTTTTCTTCTACCTCGTCACTGTCGGTCCCGACAATAATCCTCTCCGGCCGCATACAGTCTTCAAGGGCTGAACCTTCTTTTAAAAATTCCGGGTTGGAAACAACATAAAGAGGCACATCAAGGGTTCTGCCCTTGAGGATCTTACTCATATGTGCTTTCACCTTATCTGCGGTACCCACAGGGACAGTTGACTTGTTAATCACTATCTTACCATCGCTCATAAGCTCGGCGATCTTTCCGGCAACTGCAAGCACATACTGTAAATCCGCACTCCCGTCTTCATCAGGCGGAGTACCCACGGCTATGATTTGAAGTTGAGCATGATCCACACCTTTTCCAGCGTCAGTGGTAAAATCGAGCCGCTTTTTCTCATAGTTTTGCAGTACCAGATCAGATAACCCTGGTTCAAAAATTGGAATTACTCCACTTTTCAGATCTTCTATCTTCTTTTCATCAACATCGACACAGCAGACATGGTGCCCCACATCTGCAAGCACTGCCGCCTGTACAAGACCAACATACCCGACACCGAATACTGTTACATTCATATCATCCTCGAGTCCAAAATTCAGTTATAATAAAGTGTAATATTAACGGCAGAACAATATCCATCAAACTGGGATTAATCAACCTTGATGGCGTCGTAAAAAGTCCGATCCCCTTCGTTGCAGGTTTNNTTTTCTCAGAACCTCAACATACCATATGTATTGTTGAGGGCCTGAGAAAAACACTACGCCCCGGAATCTGCGAGACTCCCATCCACAGCCGGCGAGGACGTTTGGCAGCACCCTTCCCAACCCCGACTTTCAGGTTTCGTTGTGAAATTCATTTCATGGGTGTTAGAGAAAGGTTTCCCCTCTTGCATCACTTTTCATGCCCGCTTTCAAACAATATATCCCTGTTCCTCAAGATAGAGTAAAATCTCCTGCACAGCCTCCTTAGGCGTTATATCGTCAGTATCTATGGTTAATTCCGGACTGGACGGAGGTATATATGGATCAGTGACCCCGGTTACTCCTTTCACTTTTCCAGCCCTTGCTTTGGCATATAAACCTTTTCTGTCACGCTGTTCACAAACTTCTAACGGTGTTGACACAAAAACTTCTATATAGCCACCATAACGAGAAATTAATTCACGATTGGCTTGCCGGGATTCTTCATAGGGTGCAATTGGGGCACAGAGAGCGATCCCCCCATTCTTCGTGATTTCACTGGCAACAAACCCTATACGGGTGATATTAAGGTTCCTGTCTGCTTCAGAAAAAGTAAGCTCAGATGAAAGATTTTTCCGAACAATATCACCATCAAGCAATGTCACAGGCCGATCACACATCTCCATGAACTTCACCAGCAACACCTTAGCTATGGTCGACTTGCCGGAGCCTGAAAAGCCAGTCATAAAAATGGTAAACCCCTGTTTTGATTTTGGAGGGAAAGAACATTGAAGCTGATCAACAACTTCAGGGTAGGAAAACCAGGTTGGAACATCTTCACCTGCTATCAGTCTGCGCCGCAGTTCTCTGGACGAAATCATTGCCACGTCTTCGTCCCCAACCTTCTCGAGTACCACATATTTTTTCAGTTCCTGGTGATAGCCCATTTCCCGCTGAGGAACCATAGCTATCCCGGTTTCTTCTTCATAATCGGCAACCATCTTCTGAGCCGCTCCACGGGAGTAAAACAAGTCTTCACCTTCCCTCCCTGCCAAAGGGTCAGCATGATCCTCCGCCACCATGAAATGGCTGCAGCCAAAATTCTTGCGGATAATAGCCTGCCATAATGCTTCCTTCGGACCTGCTTTTCTTCCTGCAAAGGGTGTTAAACCAATCTGGATCATATTCAGTGGAAATTTTTCGGTAAAAGCCTGATAACAACGAACTTGAGTATAGTAATCGAGGTTGCCGGGATGGCTGAGATCTGCCACCGGCTGTAAAAATATAGCAGCCCCTACCTCCCTTGCTGCCGAAATGACCATCTCTCTATGGGCACAATGCAGGTATTCATCGGTGTGGAAACCAAGAACTCGTCGCCAGCCGTTCATGGTGAATATCCGCACAGTTTCAGAGGGACTTAATCGGAGGTGCTGAAAATCATAATGGATAGGCAAACTCACCCCCTCCAGTTTTCCACCGATATACCAACTGCCAACACGATCATACAGATGCATAACACCGGAGTGTGCTGCAGGATCATCAGTCCCGTAAACAGAGACTGCCTCTCTTTTCTTATCCGGCTGCCAGATATCTTCAACAGTCAAAATTGCCAGTAAAAACCCTTCAGAATCGTTAAGAGCCAGGCGCTCACCAACACCAATTTTTTCCGCTGTCTGCTTATCCACATCCAGACATATCGGCATGGGCCAGACAGTACCATCAACAAAACGCATCGTATCGACAACTGAATTGTAATCTTCCTGCACCATATAGCCACTGAGGGGAAACAATCCCCGATTCAGGAGCAATTCCAGATCACATAACTGTCGCGATGACAAATCAATCGACTTATAGTCAAGCGCCTCTGTCCGCAACGCCTCAACCCGCCGGAAATGAACAAGTAAACTCTCTGAATAATCCATCTTACTCTCCAGTCAGCAGACAGGAACTACCTTCTCTTTTCCTATACTACCTTCGATATGTTTTTAACATTTTTTAAGATCATCGACTATTCTATCACAGGCAAGTCCATCTCCATAAGGATTGTGGGCAACGCTCATCTCTTCGTGATAACCACTATCATCGAGTAATCTTTCGGTTTCGGCTACAATCTTCTGCTTATTATTACCTACCAGCTTAACGGTCCCAGCCTTTATGGCTTCAGGTCGTTCCGTAGTTTCCCGCATTACCAGTACCGGAATGCCAAGTGATGGAGCCTCTTCTTGAATACCTCCGGAATCAGTGATAATGACATGTGAGTGTTTCATCAAGTACACAAAGGGCAGATAGTCAAGGGGTGCGATAAGATGAATGTTATCTTTTTGTGCCAAAAGCCGATTTACAGGTTCCTGGACATTTGGGTTAAGATGCACCGGGTATACGATCTGAACATCCTTCCTCTCAGCAACCTGTAAAAGAGCCCTGCATATATTTTCAAACCCCTCACCGAAACTCTCACGCCTGTGACCGGTGACGAGCACAAGCCGTTTATCATTTTGTAGAAAAGAAAAAACACGCTGGTACATCTTTTGGTACTTGGCACTCTCATCTATTCTTCCGCTGACCCAGAGAAGACTATCTATGACCGTATTACCTGTAACCAGAATGGTTTTTTCGTCGACACCCTCGCGCAACAAGTTTTCTTTAGCCAAAACTGTAGGGGCGTAATGTCTGTCAGCAAGAGACCCGGTAAGTTTGCGATTGATCTCTTCCGGCCATGGAGAATAAATATTTCCCGTCCTCAGGCCGGCCTCAATATGACCAACCGGGATGCGACAATAATATCCGGCAAGGGAAGCGAAAAGAGTCGTAGTGGTATCGCCATGCACAAGAAGACGATCCGGCCGAAAATCGTTCAAAACTTCACGCAACCCCTGGAGCACATTACAGCTGATATCGGTGAGATCCTGACGGGATTGCATAATATCAAGATCATAATCCGGCGATAGTTGAAACAATTCAAGAACCTGATCGAGCATCTCACGGTGTTGCGCTGTTATACAGAGACGGGATTCCAAACCAGAAGTGTCCTGTAACTTTTTTACCAGAATACCCATTTTTACAGCTTCTGGTCGAGTACCGAATATTGTCAGTATCTTCATAAAATAGTCATTCTGACGAGGTCAAAACTCTTCGTCAGTTATTAAAAGCTACCTGTTATTGGAAAAAATAATAGAGCGTACATATGATGGCGTCGTAAAAAAGTCCGATCTCCTTCGTTGCAGGTTTTTCTCAAAACCTCAACATACCATATGTATTGTTGAGGGCCTGAGAAAAACACTACGCCCCGGAGTCTACGCTTAGCTGTATATCAAACTTTTTGACTTAGCCATCTGGAACTTCCGATAAGCGTAGACTTCGAGTGACCTTTTTACGAGTTCATCATACTTCCATGGCAATTATCCAGGCATTTTAAAAGTTCCGATTTATTCGGGTAAAGGTATTATGCAAGCGATGATCTTGGCTGCAGG
>DEIL01000307.1 GCA_002352445.1 Desulfobulbaceae bacterium UBA2775 | reverse complement strand
TTATTTTCAACAAGGGCAGCAGGCAATTCAATTTTTGGAAGACCACCTGGCAGCAACAGCCAACCATGATCGGTTACAACACTAACTGTTTTCCATCCTGCCGCCAAGAGATGCGCTACCCGTTCCGATATTTCAGATAACAATTCCGTAATAAACTTGGACAGTTTCCAGCCCCGCTCGTGCCCCTCATGATCGATATTTCCGAATTCACACCATGCTTGACCTTTTCCATCGCCGGTCTCAGACTTTTCCAAAACGATCCAGCCGCTAGCAACTAACAGTTTTTTAAGATGATAGCCCCCCTTTAATGAGTGTCCCGTTTCTTTTACCGAAGGCTCGAAATCTGAATTAGCTTCTACACCTTCTATAAATTCCCAGACCGGCGAAACGGCAGGTTTGCCAGTGGCCGTTACACTGGGCAGAGCAACCCAAGAGGTCTTTCCAGAAACCTTGTAACCTTTTCTTGTCAGAAGGTCGGTGAGATGCTGGGCTAAATCGTAACGCAATCCGTCAACGAACAAGATGCATTCACTGTTTTCAACTAATCGCTTTTTACGGTTCTGCAATGACGTACCTGGATATCCTGACTTTTCGATCTCTTCCTGCAAATAGCGTGAGGAATCTTCAACCCACGGCATATATACAGCTCGGATTGCGGTTGTAACAGCCTGGAAATCATCCTCCGTCTCTACAAATGCGAGAGAATGTAGAACTGCAGCATCCGCCTTCCATCCAGTGCTGGCATAGCTGGAAGCAAGATCCATGGCAGAACCGGCTGTCAGAGGATGGGATGTAATTTCAGAAAGAATCGCAAGGTTCCGTAAAGCCAGCGCCAAAGGTGATTCACCAAGCTCTACCCAAACCAGTTTCCGTCTTTCACGATGAGATTTGTCGAGTTCCAATAGACGCTGTCGAGCCTTGTGGGCCGGCATGTTTATCAGGCCGCGTAATTCTTTTCTGAGGTCCTGCTCTTGACGATCGTTCCATTGCGGCCACCCACCGTGCGTCTGTGCATTGGTAAATAGTTCCAATGGCATTGTGCATTTGCGAATCTGATTGGGGATATTTGGATATCGATTCGGGGCTTCACAATATCGTTCCCAGACCGCTTTCCACGGCCCTTCATGAATGGCCAATTTTTCAGCTCCAAACAAGGGACCTTCATCTTGTGGGTTGAATCCAAGTTGTGATTTGCATAGCTCGACGAAGGCGACCCACTCGTTCTCTCCTCTTCCAACTCGAAAGGCATCGCCGCTATCCAGCCATTGAAGAAGGTCCCGAACCGGATCTCCACCGGTTAATAGTGTATTAAAATAGTTTTTATCCAGGCGTTTACCTTCTAAGAGGCTGACATCCTCATCCATTAGGCGGGAAAGAGCCAGTTGCATTGCATTTTTTGCATCATTGTCCATGGCGACATCAAGGCCCAGTCCGCCTTGATCAGATTTTAAGAAAGAAAGAATCGTCCAATCTTTGCCGTTGATTTGGGACCAGATCACACCCCGATATTGCAGCTCCGCTAGAGGTTTAAGTGCATCCGGGCAGCTTTCCACTGCCCTAAGGTCTTGCCGACTGACGCCAGGGAGATAAAAAATTGGAATCCCTTCGGCTGTGCGATAGCAAGTCTGTCTTTCTTTTACACCACTTCCGGATAGGCCTTCCTCTTCAATTGATATTTCCCCAGCCAAAATACATCGCAACCAGATGGCCGGGCCAGTGCGGTTTTCAACTTCGTAGTTGCCAAGTACAAAAAGTTCCGGCAGCTCAAGTTGTATCCTTGGAATAATGGATTCCCACTGTCGGTCACGATCGGGCCAAAGAACGCATGCCGGAGGGACTTGAATCTCTGGGTTAAAAACTGCTGCATTGCGAATCGTTTTAAGGAGGTATTCAATCACCCTCATGAGACATCACCTTCAAATTTAAAATAGACCACATCCACTTCGATATCGAAAAGCTGAGTAACTGGATAATTGTTAACGGGCTCGATCATTTCACGCGCTCTCCTCTTGCCAGTTCAACTAAGAGGTCTCCTCGTCTAAAGGTCGCCGCCAGTCGTTGCAAAGACGGTGCTTGGTCACAATATAATCTCTTAATCGCCTCATCTATAGACGCAACCGCCTGAGAAAAGTAGTTTTCTATATTCTGATCAAGTTTTGCTTTAGCATCGGTGAACTTACGATGATCAAGTTGGCTGAGAGAAATGTTCAGGTCTTTCAGAAGGAATCGTCCCATCAGCATCGCCAGGAAACAAGATGCATATGGAACAAAATCAGGAGACCCCTCAGGCGGACGCCGTCGCTTATTTTCTGCAAACCGAAACAGTAGTGTGGCAATGACAACCTGCGTTGCGTTCAGGTCATCACTGAAAATCAAATCATAAAGTTTGCCAAAATGTTCTCGACCAAAGAATTTACCCTGTTGTGGTCGCTCTCTCCACACAGACAAGACAGCTACCGCCGCAATCGCACTGCTGATGTCGTTGGATTTGAGTGAGGCTTCGCTACGATGCCGATGATACGTATAACCCATGTCCAGGATTGCCGTTTCCAGGTTTTTTTGTTTCGGGTCGTTAGAACGAAGGTCACGAAGGTCCACCGGGTTCTGGCTGTTTGTCGCATAAGTGATACTACGGATTAGATCCGCCGAGTCACTTGGCAGTTGGTAAAGGCGAACGAGAACAAATGCCTTTTCCATACCTGCATCCGCACCGGCAAGCGCCGCCAGAGTGGCCTGGATCGTCTTGCAGGTCTGGCCACCATTAATAATCTGGAGCCCTTCAACGCGTACCTGGAAGTTTTCACCCTGCAGCGCATTATAGGTGAATTTCCGGCATAGCAGTGTGATGCCGTTATTGTAAAAATAGAAGTTCTCGCGTTCCGCTTCAGTCCGCAGAGTATAATCAATTGCCTGGTTTACCCGGTTTCCCTGTAGTCCAAGAAAGCGACGGACGTTTCGTTCCAGTAGAAGGTCACCATGGCGATTGAATAGCACCTCAATTTCTCGCACTGGGATCTTACCAATAAGAACGCGGCAATAATCCAAATCCTCAACAATCGCCTTTCCTGACAATCGCAAGGTATCATCCACCTGCCTTGCCGCTTGCATCAAACGGACAATATCGTCATGGTTGATATGTTCCCAGCCGATTTGGTCGTCTGTGAGCCCCTCGCTGTCAATAAGCTGTTGAGCCGTCTCAGACCATTTTAGGCCGTTATTGCACAACACGATTCGAACCCGTGGAATGTGTCCATCTCGCACCAGCGAACGGATTTCTTCAATACGTGTTGTGAGTTGTGGATTCGTTGTGATGATCGCATCCGGATCGAATAGGTATCTAATCGCCTGAATGACTTTTTCCACGCCTCCCTGCGGAAAGTTGGAGCTGCCCGCCAAGTCCTTTTTGTATTTTCCCTGGAACAACGTTACGGTAAATTCACTATCCTCGACATCACCAATATGTACCGCATCCACGCCGAAGTCGTTCCCGCCTTCGGTTAGGCAATCCAAGGCCTCCTCGTCGGGCAGGTCGAGCACTGTTTTCACCACCAGAAATACAAAAGCTGTGGATCTCTGTTTGACTTCATCGTTCTTGATATTCAGTCGGGTCTCAAACTCAGTAGCAAGATCCTGTGCCAGCTTTCGCACACGCTGATCGACAATGCCAACATTTATACTCATGAGGATGCTCCTTCCTTATCAGCTGCTCTCTGTCGCGCTTGGCGCTTAAAATCCAAGGTGTAATGGCAGTCGTTGAATCGCTCGCCGGTATACTCCGGACCGCCTGTGAAATCTGCCTTACCATCCCAACCCCAGAACCAAGGATACTCGCGAATAGGACGTTTAGGTTCCTTGCCCCGATCCTTCGTCCATTTAATTTTGGGTTTCACGCGGAGTACACCCGCACCTTTTACCTTTACATCGGGAACGGTCATTAGCGGGCGAATGTTCATGCGTACGCCATC
>DEIL01000246.1:4428-7763 GCA_002352445.1 Desulfobulbaceae bacterium UBA2775 | reverse complement strand
CAGGTTTGCGCATTTTTAATTATGATAAACTCGTAAAAAGGTCGATTACCGCTATAGATGGCTAAGTTAAAAAGTCTGATATACAAGGCGCAGTGTTTTAATCAGTGCCGAGGCCATACATCTGGTATGCCTCGGTGCTGATAAAAACCTGCAACGCCGTAGATCGGACTTTTTACGACGCCATCATGTTTAAGAAAAACAACAAAGAAGGATATTCCACACCCCTGACAGGAATAGAGCAGAAGACTCTGGTTCATGGTGAAAAGACACTGATGGCAGAGTTCAGGTTGCAGAAAGGCAGTGTCGTGCCGCTACACAGTCACCCTCATGAACAAGCGGGGTATCTTGTTTCTGGACAGGTAAGGTTTTCAGTTGGCACAGAGGAGATCCTTTGCAACCCGGGTGACAGTTGGTGCATTGCAGGAGATAAAGAACACGGAGCAGAGGCGCTGCAGGATTCTGTACTGGTTGAGGTGTTTTCACCTGTGCGGGAGGATTATTTGCCGGGGTAGTGATTTGGTTACTCAGCCTCAACTGGGGCTCAAATAGATGACATCAGTCCAGAGAATTATGCTAAGGACTCAAATTTATATATCCTTTTTACGATGGATCACAATATTGATAACTACATCAGTATTGTTTTGGCCAGTATTGACGATTGCTGCCACCACGGTTGAAATCGAGAAATGGTTGCAGACGCACAACAACTACCGCACATTGCACGGTGTACCAGCAGTGACTTGGTCGGAAACGGTCGCAGCCAGTGCCCAAGACTATGCCGACACCTGCCCCTCCGATCACTCAGGTTCAGGTTATGGGGAAAACCTGGCCTGGGCATCATATAACATGGGAGTAAGTTCGGTCGTTCAGATGTGGTACGATGAAGAGCCAGACTACGATTACGACAACCCCGGCTTCAGTTCTGAAACTGGCCATTTCACTCAAGTCGTCTGGAAAGCAACTACAGAAATCGGTTGTGCCTTTGCAACTGGATGCGATAGTAATTGGCCTTACATGGCAAACGCCTGGGTCTGCCAATACAACCCACCGGGAAATTATATCGGTCAGTTTGCTGAAAATGTATTTCCTCCGAACTCCGGGAATGAAAACGATAGTGATGAAGGAGCTACACCGGCAAACTCAGGAACGATCGTGCCGATATTGCATCTTCTACTCTTGAAATGATACAAGGCCCAGAACAATGATTCTGTAGAGGCAATTCTTCTATTGGGATAAAATAACCAGGTTTAAAGTAGGAGCACTTCCAATCTACTTGTTTGGTCTTATTTTGTTCGAATGGAAATCAACAATATCTGCATAGGCACCTGTTCCTGGAAGTATAATTCATGGCAAGGTCTCATTTATCCTGCAAACAAACCATTCAATTATCTGCAGGAATATAGCCGCCACGACAGGACAGTAGAAATAGACCAATGGTTCTGGTCTTTGTTCGCCAGTGATAAAGCTGTACTCCCAAAACCGACTGTTGTTCAAGAGTACACCGATTCAATCCCAGAGGATTTTGCATTCTGCATTAAGATCCCCAACAGCATCACTCTCACACACCATTACAAGAAAAAGAAATCAGATCCACTGATCCCTAATCCTCACTTTTAATCTATCGATCTGATAAACAGGTTTTTGGAACAATTAGAGCCCTTGTCTAAAAACATGGGACCCAAACTACCTCCAGGACACCTATTTCGACTTTCTCAAAGGTTTAGGTTTATACCATGTCTTCTGCAGGGGTACTATATGCCATCCATTTTCGATCTCTACAGGAAACACATAGGTCAAATAAAGGGTTGCACTGTAATAAGGCTACATGGGCTTGACCGGAAGAGCGTTGAGAAACAAACAGGAAAGGATTGGAGCGAGGTGATCTCCCAAAAAGATAAAGACCTAGAGCGGCTTGCAGGTATGCTGGCTGATTTAAGATCTAGAGATGTCCAGTCATTCCTTTATGTGAATAACCATTTTGAGGGATCGGCACCGAGAACTATTGTACGGATCAAAGAATTCCTTGAAAATTAGGGAGTGGACAAATGACTAACAACCAATCACGTTCTCCACAGTGAAGGTTAGCAATATTGAATAGTAACGAAAAGGGGAATCAAAATACCCTTATTCAGCCTTTATTATCTCCATGCCTATTTATTCCACCAATTCTGAATCCATGGAACCACAAAGGGTGCACAAAGCATCACGGCAACACAACCCAAGGCGACCCAATTGACCATATCAAACCACTCTGCCGATCCGCTTCCTATTATCATCGTTATTCCTGCAGTTTTTTATTTCTAACACAGCTTCTCAATACCTTTACGTAAGCCAAAGCAACCAAGAGGGAAACATGATTACGCGACGGCTTCATTTGCCCACCCTGAATAAAATCAGGTGTCCGGTGAGAGGTTCCCCTTTTGGCTTCAATAAAAGATAGCTGTTGGGGAGGATCTTGTCAATTCGGGTGTACAGGAATAAGGTAAACCGGCAGTAGGCAAGTGACCGGTTAAGATGTGTACAGATAAGGTTAAGTTTATGAGGAATGAAAAAGGCAGGAACTATGAGACCCCCACCTTTCGATAATACAGATATGGTGTGTAGCAGGTTACTTCTTTTTACGTCTCAGTCTCAATCCCACAAGCCCGGTTATACCTGTACCGAAAAGAAGCATTGTGGCAGGTTCAGGTATTGGGTTAGGTGCGAGGCTATCAATTACAGTTTGCTCAAAACCAGTGTACCTTACTTGTCCTTGTGAGTTGTTGTAGAACCCAAATTCCCCATCAGCAAATGTTGTATCATTAACCGTAACATCCCAAAGTGTATTATTCGAAGAATCTGTGACGTTGATTGTAAATGTCCCTGGGGTAAGATTAAAATCCAAATGAAAGTTGTATAATTGGTAGTCTGCCCAGCCTGCACTGGAGCTATGATTCGTCGCAAGCACATCCAAATCACCAAGATCGACTCCGTTCTCCCAAAACTCACCTAAAGAAAGGTCAACAAGACCATCACCACTAGTGCCGGTCATCTTCTTGATTGTCATACCTTCATGTCCAGTAGTCACACCTGGAGGTCCCTAGGTTCCTTGCTTCCAGTCAAACAGGTAGAAATTGCTTGAGTTCTGATACCCAAAAACAAACCCCATATAATCGTCATCGTCTCCAGTAAGAACCTGCCAAGAGCCGTCCATTGAATAACTAGTCTGGTTCAGGTTGTTAAGATAAAATGACGGATCGCCATTGACTACCTGAGTAACAGCGTCATTCCCAGATTCTAAAACCCAGTTTCCTGCTGGCTGCCCACCTGGAAAGTCAAGTGTTAATTCAGACCAA
>DEIL01000246.1:302-4292 GCA_002352445.1 Desulfobulbaceae bacterium UBA2775 | reverse complement strand
GTAAAACAGATATTAAAAGAAAGCAATATCAGTGAGACTTGCCTTTAATCGTCATCAGACTGCATAGAAAACTTTTCCTGTTAACAGTAAGGTGATGAACAACCTCTAAGGCATTACGCCAGACCTAAGAAGATTATCAAATGAAAGTCATGGTAGTGTATGATCTTGGAGATATTATGGGAAGGATGGTATGATTTACAGAACTGAGCAAGTACTTTTCTATGACTTTAACTGCATCATAACAATAGGCATTCCATGCTGAATAGAGATAATTTACTTAGACACACCGCCATAAAATCAATCATCGGAATATTGCTATGTGTAGCACTGTTTTTTTCTTCAGGAGTACAAATTCCAGTATTAGACTCAACAGCAGACACATATTTTCGTGATTCGATATCAAAAGCTGGAATATCTTATGCTACATGCAGAGTTATCAATGCCACCGTTTCCATTATCAAAGAATCTAGTCTCGAATTAGAACCTGCTGGTATAGGATTATCTCTTGCTGTAGGGCAGGCAGTAGATCCGATAAATGATATGGTGGAACGCCTCTCTAATGTCCTTGTCATGTCAATTACTTCATTAGGTGTACAAGAACTGACATATGAGATTAGTCTGACCCTTGCTCCACAAATTTTATCAGTATTTCTCTTTATACTGTCAATTCTTATATGGTTTAAAAATGATCGGGTTTTTAAGCTCCAGAAGATAATTATGAGTATTTTCATAATTGTCTCTATTGCTCGATTTTGCCTACCAGTGTCTTCTATAGCAAACGAATTTCTTCAGGAACACTTCTTCGAACAGAAAATTTTAGAAGCAAACGAAGGATTAGCCCATGGAATCGCTGATCTTGATAAACTAAAAGAGGTCACCCTACCCAAATATGATGGATTTCTGGAAACAATTGAGAATAGTGCCTCGTACCTCAAACAAAAATCAATAGACTTCAAAAAGGCAGTTGCGATCACTGTAGAAAACAGGGATATCATCGTAGAAAATCTATTGCGACTTACATTTCTTTATGTCGGTATTTTTGTAATTCAGGTTCTCGTGTTACCTTTGTTAATCTTCTGGATTCTTGTAAGGATAGTCAACTCTCTCTTTCTCACATCCACAATTACTTCAATGATTCCTACTCATGATTCAAATGAGACCCATAATGGTTAAAATAAGATACGCATTATCATTTTTGATACTGCTCCTACTCCCATCCTCAGTATTATCACAGACCATCACCGGGAAGTAATCTCAGTATCTGATGGAGATACAGTCACAATCCTCACCGACCATAAAGAAACAAGAAAAGATCCGATTATACGGGATAGACACACCAGAAAATGGACAGGCATACGGTAACAAAGGAAACAAATTTACCGCTCATCTTGTAGCTGGCAAAAACGTGTCAATAAAAATATATGGTACAGATAGATATAATAGACTAGTAGGTGTTGTGTTTATCAATGAAACTAATGTTAACGAAGAAATCATCAGGAATGGCTATGCTTGGCAGTACCGAAAATACTGTAAAGTATCGTTTTGTGGTGACTGACTGCAACTTGAGAAAAAAGCAAAAGCATCTAAGATTGGATTATGGACAGAGGCGAATCCTGTGCCACCGTGGGAATGGAGAAAAGGCGCTCGGAACAGCAGTTATTCAAAAAGTGTAAATGGGACTTATGCACCAACCGCCGGTAACTATCACGGTAACATAAAAAGCCATATGTTTCATTCCCCTCGTTGCCGTCACTATAATTGCAAAAACTGCATAAATAGTTTCCAGATAAGGGAAAATGCCATTTCATCAGGGTATCGCCCCTGTGGGTGTTGCCGGCACATTTATTTTTTTGGGGGAATCAGATCTGATAGTTGCTGAATGCAGCATGACTACCTCGAACCCGAATAAATCGGAAATTTAAAATGCTTGGATAAGTGCCATGGAAGTAATGATTGTAAATTTAACCATATAATTTTCTGATTACGTACGAAACTCAGCTGCCTTTTTCGTCATTCCCGCGCAGGCAGTAGGTAGGCGTAGACTCCGATCCAGTGATCCTGCTCGTAACTGGATCCCCACCTACGCGGGGATGACAAACCAGCGGGATCTTGTTTGTCTTTTATTACAGAGGTTCTGAAGCAAGGCACTGATGTCTTTTCCTGGTGAAATTCTGATCTAGTATCGTGTCAACCATATAATGTCGCAGGCGGGAATCTAGGTGTCTTAGCCAGTAGGACTGGATTCCCTTGAAAACCCGGGATAAAGCGCGAGGCGTCAATCCCTAACTTACTCTGGATTGTCGCCTCAGTCTGTGTATGTTTAAGAATCCATTCTTCCTCGCCCAGGCTGTCTCCCAAGCCGCTGTTCTCCAGAACAGGTTTGTATTTGATTTTATTCTCGCCGGGCAATGAATCCAGTTTAATGTAGAAATGTTGCTGATCTAATGGGAATTGGCTGAAATCAAAATCAGGAGCCTGATAGGTAGCGGTAAAGCGAGCAATATAGCTTACCTTTCCCTTAGGTGCGATATTCGGTCGATTTTACTCCTTGAGAATTGTTAAAATTACCGCAGTGACGATCATTCCTACTCCAAAGTATCCGAGTATCGTAAAATATTCACCCAAGATAAAATAAGCAGCTATAGCAGCCACAACTGGCTCCAGAGTTGCCGCTATAGATGCCTTTCCAGCTTCCAAATACTGCAAACCCAGATAGTAACAGTGATTTGCGATAAAAGTCGAAACCAGGGAAACTAAAATCAAGGCCACCCAAGCAAGAGGGCTTTTATGGACAAAATCCACAGCCGGCAGGATCCCCAATACTCCAATAGGAAGGACATATAGGAAAATGTTTGCAGACGAATACCTTGAAGAAAAATATTTGCCAATGGTGTAATAGAGGGAGTAACAAAATCCGGAAGTAAGACCGGCAAGAATCGTTATAGCACCAACGGCCCTGGTAGAATTTGAGTTGCCCCCC
Source organism: Desulfobulbaceae bacterium UBA2775 (assembly GCA_002352445.1). GTDB lineage: Bacteria > Desulfobacterota > Desulfobulbia > Desulfobulbales > Desulfocapsaceae > Desulfomarina. Next base: position 1,312 of record DEIL01000246.1, on the reverse strand, counting down.
GTTTTAGAGATCAAAAACACCCCTACTATCACAAGAACAACAGCCAAAATCTTACTGCTGGTCAATTTTTCCCGATATATAAAAAACGAGCAAACAACCACCCAGACGGGAGCAGTATAGAGCAAGATAGAGGCAAAAGCGGCGCCTCCATTTTTAACAGCATACAGGTAGGACACATAGAAAAGAGAGATACCGAGTAAACCGAAAAGAACTAACAGTGGAATATCTCTGGGGACAAGGTGGATTTCTTTCCGTAATAAAGCTTGCGAACCAAAAAATAGCCAGGCTAGCAGAGCACGCCAGAAGGCGACTTCCATGGGCTCAACCCCTTGGGAGAAAGCAATGAAGGAAAAAATACCAATAAATCCCCAGCATATTGCCGCTGAAATTATAAAAATATACCCTTTCAACATCTCATCTCTTTACCCGATCTTTGTTGCAAAAGTTATGTTTTAGGAAAATATTCTCAACAATGTTGCAAGATAAAAAACAACTGTACTTGCGTACGAGGTACATTTAACGCGGGCCAAACCCGCAACCAAAGGCTGTTATTCGATGTTAAATCAATACCTTCAGCACTTTTATTTTCTTGTTTTTTATTACAGTACTCTAAAAGTAAGGTACTAAAATTGACCTTCCCTGCTGCTGCGAAGCAGTTCTTTTCTGATTGAACAGTATAGCTTACTTGTAAACAGAAGATTCTTTTGTATGGCCGAATTCTGCTTCAAAAGACTTAATCTTAGCTTCTCTACCTCTTCCTCATTGCTCAATCTTTGGTTGCCTTACTTGACTTTAGTGCCACCTTGTGGTACTTTACTGGTAGCTGCAAATGTTCTTGCAGCTGATTACATGCTTCTCTTATGCTAGCAATGCCTCGATCGTAATGGTCGGGGCATTGTACTTTGCAATTAATGATGCTAATTTGAACAAAATTGCTCCAAGATTCTTCTTAATATCATTGTAAAGTAGACAGTCATATCTATTTCGTACCTTGTTCCAGAAAATCTGCT
>DEIL01000246.1:0-182 GCA_002352445.1 Desulfobulbaceae bacterium UBA2775 | reverse complement strand
ATGATAGCAAAGAGTGCTGCTGCAAGACCGAGCAAGACATTAAAGAATGGGGGAGCTGCAAGGGCAATACGTATTATCAGAGTTGACAGAGCAAAACCTGAGTTCCGAAAAACTGCATAAAAGGATGGTTGATAACACTGGGAAATAAGAACGACCAGGATGTCTGTAAGAATCAGAATAGT
>DEIL01000306.1:17298-21025 GCA_002352445.1 Desulfobulbaceae bacterium UBA2775 | reverse complement strand
TGCGAGCTACCCAGGAAGGTGTTGACATTGAGATCGTGGATGGCGGTATTGAACGCCAGTGCGAGCACCCGTTTTTTGATTCGGCAAAAGAGCTTTTAAAAGATTCGGAAGCAGTTTTGAGTCTTGCCTGTGGGATCGGTGTTCAGTTTATGGCCCAAAAGTACAAAGAAACACCTATTTATCCTGCTCTTAACACAACATTTTTAGGCGATGTTCAGGAAGATGGTTATTTCACTGAGAAATGTCAGGCGTGTGGTGATTGTGTCCTTGGGGTTACCGGAGGTGTCTGTCCGGTAACCAGGTGCTGCAAGCGTCTTTTTAACGGTCCGTGCGGAGGTTCATCCGACGGAAAATGTGAGATTTCAAAAGATATTGACTGTGCATGGCAGCTGGTTATCGATAGATTGAAAGCTATGGGGAAATTGGACGATTATGAAAAACTTACTCCTATAAAAGATTGGTCTAAAGATCGTGCAGGTGGACCTCGATCATTTAAACTGGAGGGCTTTTAGTCGTGGAAATTAAAACTAACAGCAGATTGGAAAAAGTACTGAAAAATGGTCACATGGCAGTCACAAGTGAATGTGGTCCTCCGCGTTCAAGTGACCCTGCACATATTATTGAGAAAGGTCATCTGATTAAAAATCACGTTGACGCTATTAATATCACTGATAATCAGACCTCGGTCACCAGGCTCTGTAGTCTCGCTGCATGTATACATCTTAAGCAGGAAGGCCTTGAGCCTGTATTGCAGATGGTGGTGAGAGACAGGAACCGAATTGCTCTGCAAAGCGATATTCTTGGCGCTGCTTCCCATGGCATCCATAGTATGCTCTGCCTTTCTGGAGATCATCAGAGATTTGGCGACAGTCCGGAAGGGCAGAATGTTTTCGACATTGACTCGATGCAGTTGCTGCAGACCGTTCGATATATGCGGGATGAAGGTAAATTTCTTGGCGGTGATGCCATCAAGGTACCGCCCAATATGTTTGTCGGTGCTGCTGCAAATCCCTTTGCCGATCCTTTTGAGATCAGGGTACCGAGATTGGCCAAAAAAATAGCTGCCGGTGCGGAATTTATCCAGACCCAGTGTGTGTATAACCTGGATAAATTCGAATTGTGGATGAAGGGCGTGGTGGAAAGAGGGCTGCATGAAAAGGTCTTTATCATGCCCGGTATTACCCCTATGAGGTCTGTGGGTATGGCAAAATATATGGCTCGAGCCGTTCCCGGCATGGACGTACCGAAGGAGTTGATTGATCGTCTGTCCAGTGTGCCAAAAGACAAGCAGTCAGAAGAAGGGATAACTATTGCCGTCGAGGCTATGGACCGATTAAAGGAATGTACAGGAGTCGCCGGTTTTCATATCATGGCGATCGAGTGGGAGGAGAAGGTTCCGGAGATGGTAGAACGTGCTGGTCTCTATCCTCGACCCGAGATCGACTAAATTTCTTTCAGCGAAGTTTATGAGGTTGTAAATGTGTCAGACTAGTGTAGTAATGGAACAGGGTGGCAGTGAGGAATTGTTGCTGGAGAATGTGACCGCCCTTGAGGTGATTGAGAGTGGCCTTGTCATAACAACTCTCTTTGAAGGACAGAAGGAATTTCCCGGAGTGGCAATAAGTCGTATAGATTTTAATGACGGCAAAGTTTTTTTATATAAGACAGGCTAGTATTCTGGAGAAGTAATGGAAAATGTAGAAAAATTACGTGTACTGCTGCAGCATTGGATTGATCATAACAAAGGACACGCGGAAGAGTTTGCTAAATGGCAGAAACTTATGGCTGACGACGCTAAAGGAGTTGTTGCAGGTCATATAGGCGGGGCAATCAAGGAGATGGAACAAGCTAACGAACATCTTGCAAAGGCTTTGCATGAAGCTGGCGGCCCAAAGGAAGGTGACGGGGGCGATGATCACCATCACCATGGCGACGGACACCATCACCACCATTAGCAATCTTATAAAAACACTCAATTCTGAGTAGATAAATAAAAAATCTGAAGAAATTGTTTAACAATCTCTTCAGCTTTTTTGTTTAAAAATTTCGTTAAAAAATATCCACTTTGTCATTCCCGCGCAGGCGGGAATGACGGGCTAACTACAGTGCCTTTTGGGCTGAGGTAAGCGTATTCTTCATCAGCATGGCAATGGTCATCGGTCCAACACCACCCGGTACAGGTGTAATCTTACCGGCAATTTCTTTTGCCTTTTCAAAATCAACATCACCTTTGAGGATAGCTTTTCCAGTCTCTTCATTCATACCAACACGGTTAACACCAACATCTATAACTGTTGAGCCGGGCTTTATCCACTCAGGCTTTACCAGGTCGGGTACACCTGCAGCAACGATGAGTATATCAGCGCGTTTGCAGTGAGCCGCAAGATCCTTGGTTCTGGTATGGACGATTGTTACCGTACTGTTGGCACCAACACCTTTCTGGGCCATCATCATGGCAATCGGCTTGCCAACGATGTTGGATCTGCCAACTACGACAACCTCTGCTCCGGAGGTCTCGGTTCCTGAACGAACGATCATTTCCTGAATACCGGCAGGAGTGCATGGTAAAAAGCGAACTTCGTCGCCACCAATCATCAGACGACCGACATTCACTGGATGAAATGCGTCAACATCCTTGTCCGGGTCAATTGCGACCAGCACTTTTTTGTCATCTATATGCTTAGGCAGGGGCAGTTGTACCAGGATGCCATGGATCTCGGGATCCTTATTGTATTTATCAATCAGGGCAAGAAGATCCTCTTCAGAGATATCATCAGGCTGATCATCCTGGATCTCCTTAAATCCCAAGCTTAGAGCAGTTTTTACCTTCAGGGTTACATAGCTGATAGATGCAGGGCTGGAGCCAACAAGAATAGTAACCAGTCCAGGCACTTTGCCATGTTTTTCTTTCATTTCTTCAACTTCCTGCTTGATCTCTGCAAGAATTGTTTTTCTGATTTCTGTGCCACTAATTATTTCAGCAGTCATCGTACTAGAGCTCCTTTCAGTATGTATCTTATTTGATACTTGGACGATTATCTAAGCGTAACAAAAGTATGGAGAGATGAAGAACTCATCTCTCCATACAAAAGAAAGCTGATTAGAATACGCCCTGGACCTGGCCTGTTTCAACGTCAACATCAACACGCTTGAAGGCAGGATTTGATCCTGTTCCAGGCATCAGGCTTATTGTTCCTGCAACGGGTACGATAAAGCCGGCCCCACCGTAGGTAAGAACTTCTCTGATGGTCAGGCGCCAGTTTGTCGGAACACCTTTTAGAGCAGGGTTGTCGGAGAGTGACAGGTGGGTTTTAACCATACACATTCCCATACCTGCGAGTACCGGGTCTGCTTGGATTCTCTCGATTGCCTTGTTTGCTTCTGCCGAGTAATCAACGCCGTCAGCGCCATAAACCTCTTTAGCGATAAGATCGATTCTCTCCTTAATAGGCATATCGAGCTCGTAGAGGAATTTGAATTCCGATTTTTCTTCGCATGCTTCAATAACAACCTCAGCAAACTCAATAGCACCATCGCCACCTTGCTCCCAATGTCTTGAGAGGGCAACCTTTGCACCTGCAGCCTCGCTTAATTCGCGAACTTTGGCGATCTCAGCATCTGTATCTGTATAGAAAGCGTTGATGCAGACAACAGGGCTGATGCCGGCTTTACGTACATTGTTAATGTGGTGAATCAGGTTACCGCAACCTTTGGCAACCCACTCTAC
>DEIL01000306.1:7800-17223 GCA_002352445.1 Desulfobulbaceae bacterium UBA2775 | reverse complement strand
GTCGCAACGACAACAGCACAGTCCGGGGTAAGTCCTGAGAAGCGGCATTTGAGGTTCCAGAATTTTTCAAAACCGATATCAGCACCAAAGCCTGATTCCGTTACATGATAGTCGGCTAGTTTCAGACCAACTTTATCGGCAATAACCGAGCTTTGTCCAATAGCGATATTGGCAAATGGTCCGGCATGGACGATGACCGGCTGTCCTTCCAGGGTCTGCATCAGTGATGGATTAAGAGCGTCTACCATCCATGCAGTCATGGCACCGGCAACCTGCAGATCTTCAGTGGTAACAGGCTTTCCTTTTTTGGTATAGGCAACAACAATTTTACCCATTCTCTCGCGCATATCTTTCAGGTCATTGGCGATTGCAAGAATGGCCATAACTTCGGAGGATACCGCGATACCGAACTTGGATTTCATCATGAAACCATCTGCTTTGCCATTGACTCCATCAATACCGATGATGATGTTTCTGAGCGACTGACAACAGAAATCCATGATCCAGCCCATTTCAATATTGGTTGGATCGATGTCCAGACGTTTCATGCCTGAAAGTCTTTCAAGCTGCTCATCAGTGTAGTTTCTCTCGTGCTGAAGACGAGAGGTCAGAGCAACCATGGCCAGGTTATGGGCATTCATGATTGCGTTGATATCACCGGTAAAACCCAGTGAAAAAGGAGTCAGAGGAATACACTGGGCAAGGCCACCACCAGCAGCAGAGCCTTTAATATTCATGGTAGGACCGCCTGATGGCTGACGAACTGCAGCACAAACACTTTTACCAAGCTTTCCGAGACCCTGTACAAGGCCCATGGAGGAGGTTGATTTTCCTTCACCTAAGGGTGTGGGGCTGATGGCAGTAACATCGATATATTTTCCATCCGGCTTATCCTTCAACCTCTCAAGTACTGCCCTGAAATCAATCTTGGCAATATAGTGTCCCTGGGGAAGGAGTTCTTCCTTCGTCAGTCCCAGCTTTTCACCAATTTCATAGATCGTTAACATCGTTTTTTCTGCGTCTGCCGCAATTTCCCAATCTGCGTGTTTGGTAGGATCCAAAGCCATGTTCTACTCCTTTTGAAATTGAGGCTCATACCAGAGCCAGGTTAGAGATACTGTTTATAAACGTTGAAGCATCAATGCAGCTTTACTTCAAAATTCAAAAAGACCAGTGAATGGTCTATATTGTACTGGGTGAAAACGCGTAAGAATTTATCTTAAAAGTACTCAATAACAGAGAATTCGTACCATATTCTATCCTGTTAAGCAATTGATTTTAACTCTCTACCGGTTGAATAAAGTATCAATATTATTTTGTGGTACTTTAGCATGAACGGATGTAAAAAGGAAAAATATTGATATCTATTCTTAAGTCTCCTTGCACCTTTACTATACCCTCCTGAACAGATTTATCTCCTGCGCTGAGAGATGGTTTTCAGTCGACTTTGCATGTATTTTCTTAAAACAGTAACAGCGATATCAGCTGATCTGAAGACGGGCAGGCCGTTGTTTTGAAAGCCATCAGCCAGGCTGTCATAGAGTGAACCACTGTCAACAACTATAACCAGAGGTTTTGATGAGGTTCCATTTAGCCCGGCGATTTGTTCAATGAGGGAAAAGTTCATTAAAGAAAGGTCATCGTTTTCAAATTCTTCAGGCAAGGTGTGAAGGATAGGAGTGAGAGGTACAATTGCGACAATTATTGCATCGACATTTTCATCCCTCAACAGCACATTAATTGCCTGTACGTAGACATCTTCCGAGGCCATAGGGGTTATATCCAGGGGGTTATTGACACTGGTTAAAGAGTTGAGACTTGCCCCTGTGAGAATTTTTTCAAGCAGCACGGTTGATTCTAAACTGAATCGGGCCATTTCCAATCTATAATCATCCCCAAGAATATTATCGGCGATACCAACAGCCTCGTAACCAGCATTGCTGATGGCTGCTAATCTGTAGCCGGAGATGGTCTTATTATGCAGGGTACAGGATAGTCGCAACAACCCTTCAAAAACGTTGAAGGTCTCTGCAACCATTGCGCCTGCTTCACTGATACAGGATTCACAGACCATGTAATCGCCGGCAATCGATGCGGTGTGTCCTGACAGGGCATTTTTGCCTTCCGGGGTTCTACCAGCTTTATAAAAAATAATTTCTTTACCGAGAGGAACGCCATCTCTGATCGCCTGCGTGAACTCAAGTCCATCAAGATCAGTAAATCCCTCAACATAGAACCCTATGGTTTTTAACGATTCTATAGTATTAAAATATTTAAGGAAATCCCCCGCGGTAAGATCGATCTGGTTCCCTACGGAGATGGCATAGGCGGGATCGAGGAAGGATAATTTACTCATTCTGGTAATCATATAGGCCCCACTCTGACTGACCAGAGCAGATGTTCTTTCATAACTCCCACGAGTTTTAGGTAATTTTGAATCGGGAATAAACATGGCGTCAAAATGACCAGGTTGGGAGAGAATGCCAAGGCTGTTTGCTCCAAGAAATATCGTGTTGGAGGTTTTTGTTTGGCGAGCTGAGATAATCTGTTCTTTAATATCCGAAATAAGATGCTCCTGGCCTTCCTGCTCCCCCAATCCCCCGGAAACCAGAAGGACGGATTCTGCAAGGTCATTTTCAAGAATTTCATCGATCATTGCAGGTACCAGTGAGGCATTGACCGCGAGAATCAACAGATCCAGTTTCTCTGGGAGTATTTTAAGGCCTTTTACCACAGGAATGGCTTCTATAAGCTTTGCCGCAGGGTGAATGGGAAATATCCGGCTGGAGGGATAATTGTTCTTGAGGATATTCTCCAGGATGATTTTCCCCATATTGGTCGATTTTGCCGAGATCCCGGCAATGCCGATGGACTTAGGATGGAGAAGGTGATCGATTTGTAACACAGGCCTTGAATATAACGGCTTTTTGCATGTGGAAAAATTGCAGAGACCGTCCAACGGCATCATCAGGTAATTACTAAAACCAAAAGGGTTTACCTCGAGTTCCTCAATAACAAATGGTGATATGGGGTTTGCTTGAGAGAAATAGTTTGCAACCTGGATAAGTGCTGTAAAACATTCCAGCAGTTGTCCATCTGTTACTCTTCTTTGTTGTCCCCGGGTGCGTCCAGCCAGTTTTTTATAGGAAATAGTCCTTTTAAACATGTTGAAAAAAACTTCACCGTCTACCTGTTCAGTTGATGCGGAGACTATTGCCTGGCCTTTTTTAAACCTTTCAGCATAGAGTTCCGTATCTGTGCCACCAAGTCCGGCGCTGATAATCATACCGAATTCACGACTATTTCGTAGACTTATCAGCAGTTCGTTGCCAAATTTTTCGGAATCGGGTTGCATATACTGACAAAGTACTACCCCATGTATGTTCTCAAATATCGCATCCCGCAGATTCGTTCCTTTCAGATTACGGTATAGAAGCGGAGCTTGTTCCCGCCTTTGTTCAATAATAGCTGCTAATTTGTCGGGGATTTCATGGCTCATTCGACGAATGGCTGAGAGAACATCCTTTTGTGTTTTTGAAATGATGCAAACACCACCAACATCACTCTTATGCACGATATGGGGTGAGACAACCTTTATGACAACCTGCTCGCCGGGAAGAGAGTTGAGTGCATCCGGGTCAAGTCTGGCATCTTTTGGGACCACCAGATATTGCGGAACAGTTTTGGCCCCAAAAAGCCGGATAAAGTCATATACTTCATATTCGTAAAGGAAATTTCTGTTCTCTTTGACAGCCTTACTGAAGAGGTCGGTGAGTCCCGTGAAATTTATATGAGTTTGCATAGGCAGAATCCCTTAAGAAGGTTTCTTGAGATTATTGCAAAAAAAATGTGCAAATGCACACTTTGTGGTATTGTCACTGTTTGAAAATAATTTACAATAGTTTCTGAATGATTGAATCTATATAATAACATGAAATGCGGACTAATTGATCCGGGAATATAACAGCGAGGTAGCGGAATGCCAAAAGAAGTTGTGATCATAGGTGCAGTTGCACTCGGTCCCAAAGTAGCCTGCAGGCTGAGACGTCTTGATCCGGAGGCAAATATTACTCTTATTGATCGGGATAATCTCATCTCCTATGGAGGTTGCGGTATTCCTTACTATGTCGGCGGGGATGTAAATGATCTTGAGGATCTCTATAAGACCTCATCCCATGCCGTTCGGGATAAGGAGTTTTTTAAGAGCTGTAAGGGGATAAATGTCCTGACCCGGGTTGAAGCAACAGAGATTGACCGATTTGGCAGAAAACTCAAGGTAAAACACCTTGAGTCGGGAGAAGAAGAGAGTCTGGCCTACGATAAACTTGTTATTGCAACCGGTGCCAGCCCGGTGATCCCACCATTTCCCGGTGCAGATCTGCCACGTGTTTTTACTGTCGCTGATCTGCATGATGCAGAGAAAATAAAAAATTTGATGGCCCGGGGAAAGGTGGGCAAAGCTGTTGTCATCGGGGCAGGCGCTATTGGTCTGGAGATATCTGAGGCGCTGACGGATCTCTGGGGCATAGAAACCACTCTTGTTGAGATGGAAGACCAGGTTATGCCCACACTTTTAGGCAAGTGTATAGCACGGTTGACCGCTAAAGAAATGGAGAAAAAAGGAGTTACTCTCCTTCTCTCTGAAAGAGTGCTACAGATTTCAGAGGACCCTGAAAATAATCAGTGTGTTGTGAAAACATCACAGAATACTTTCTCAGTGGATATTGTTGTTCTTGCCGCCGGGGTCAGGCCAAATACTGCGCTTGCTAAAAATGCAGGTATATCCGTTGGTATGTCAGGCGGGATTGCAGTTGACCGGCGCATGAGGACAAGTGACCCGAATATTTATGCGGGTGGAGACTGTGTTGAGCTAAGAAATCTCGTTTCCGGGGAAAATATGCTTATGGCACTCGGTTCACTTGCCAATCGTCAGGGAAGGGTGATAGCTACCAACATCAGCGGAGGGCAAAGCCATTTTCAGGGAACCGTGGGCACATTCTGCATAAAAGTATTTGATCTTGGAATAAGTAAAGCCGGCCTCACTTACAGGCAGGCGAAACTGACCGGATTTGATCCGGTCTATGCGGTGGTCTCCCAGGCCGATCATGCTCATTTTTATCCTTCCTCGGAGATGATCTATATCTCACTTATCGCTGACCGGAGATCGAGAAAGATCATTGGCATTGAGGCTGCAGGTAAAAATGGTGATGCCGTGAAGGCAAGAGTTGATACCATTGCAGTACTTTTGAAACACGGTGTGGATGTGGACGAAGTGTGTGGACTGGAAACCGGGTATGCCCCTCCTTTCGCATCTGCTATGGATGTTATCAATAATGCCGGTAATGCTCTTGATAATATTCTTGCCGGCCATAATATACCTGTGGATGCAGCCGATTTTCTCTTTGAGTTTGCTCATAAAGAGATAAAAGTCCTTGATATACGAGGAGAAAAGGAAGCGGTACCCTTTATCGAAAAATACGGCACACGGTGGTTGAATATACCTCAGGATCAGTTGCGCAGCAGGGTCTCAGAAGTTCCGAGGGGTGAACCTTTGTTTCTTCTCTGTGATACAGGACCACGGTCTTATGAGGCCCAGGTTTATTTAACTTCCAGGGGAATAACGAATACCTACAACATTCAGGGAGGGTTTGCTATGATAGTGGTGACGGATCCGGAATTTATTTAGTGCCTTACTCCAGAACTTCTGTCATAAAAAACAGGTAAGCGCAGACTCCGAGATATCGAGGAAGTATGTTTAAAATTATATCGTTAAATATACTTCCATGGCACTTATCCAGGCATTCTAAAATTCCGATTTATTAGGGTTAATCTGTTCCGGCTTCTCAGCAACGGCATCTTTTTCAAAGTATTTTATCTCTCCCCCAAGAGTGATAATTGTCCAGTCTCCATTTTCATCACAGGCCTTGATCAAACATTCCAGTTCGGTTTTATTGGTCAGGGAAAGGCTGCATGGTTCATTAACATTCCTACTGACAATGGACTGAAAATTTTTTTCCGCAGCAATTTTCTTGAAATCATTTACAGCGTTTTCAAACACGGTTATCCATCTATCCTCTTCAGGATCGATTTCCTTAATCTCCTGCCGTAATAGATTTATTTCTTCTTTTTTCCCGGCAATAACTTTTAATATTTTTTCAATCTCCTGCCTGTTATCTGAAGGAATAGAAAAAAGAATCTGCTTGTGGATTTCTATGTCAGCTTCAATATAATTTATTTTTTTTAATAGATCCTGGGTGCTTATGCTCACTGGTTCCCCTGCTGATGGAGTTTTTGTATTCGTCGAGGCAGTTTAGAGTGATATTTAGCATGAATAAATATTCTGAATTCACTGATGGTTGCCAGCCTGCCATGCATGAGCTCAAGCTGTTCTTTATCATCTATAAGGCTGGGCAATTCAACCTCTATTTCTTGCTGCCTGTTGTCCAGAGCCTGGTAAAGATTAAGTAAGTAGGTATAAACCATAGGGTTTTTAATGGTATTTGAAGTTTTTAAGATCAATATGTTTTCCAAGATACTCGCGGAGCCACTGCAGTTCTTTAAGTCGGCCTTGCAGGTATGCTGATTTTTGCGGATTTTCTTTTTGTTTTCTTGTTATTTCAGCAAGTTTTTTACTGAGGTAATTGTGGATTTCCACTGAGTATTCGTTTGGCATTTTGCTTCTTTTGCTCTTATTCTCCCAACAATAATGTACGGTTGATGACCTTGTTGCTGAAAGAAAGATATTTGTGTGAAATAGTTTGTGATACAAACAAGGCAGGACGATCAACGTTGGGTCGTGAGCGTGCAACGCTGGATGTTTATACGATTGCAGGGATCTGATACCAAGCTCAGAGAGCTTGGTATTTTTCAACTCAGGTGCTGGTAAAGGTTAGTCGGAAAGGATTTTAAATGAAAGTTTAACACGCGCTCGATAGATTGCTCCCTTCCCATCCTCAATCTTCATATCCAGGGTAATAACCTCAGCAATACGCAGATCGCGTAAGCTCATTCCCGCAGACTTAACAGCATTCTGGGTAGCTTCTTCCCATGATTCGGTACTCGCTCCGACCATTTCAATGATTTTGTAAACGCTCTGAGACATGTTATTCTCCTTGGTTGAGGTTTAAGGTGTTTTTCGCATGTTGGAAGTTGGGTGAGATAACACCACGGCAACACTCTAACATTTAAATAAAGAAAATTGAAGGGAAATTCTCTCTTTTATCTTTTCATAACCTGACAAATATAATAGATTCGTAATGAGGTCATTCGAAGATACAGATGGCTAAGTCCGATAAGTGTAGACTTCAAGAAGTTTGTAAAAAGGTCGATTACTTCTATAGATGGCTAAGTTAAAAAGTCTGATATACAGGGAAGCGTAGACCCGAGGCGCAGTTTTTTTATCAGTGCCGAGGCCGTACATATGGTATGCCTTGGTGCTGATAAAAACCTGCAACGCCGTAGATCGGGCTTTTTACGACGCCATCAAATATAATATTCTATCGTTTGCAGGAATATAGCTGTTCATGGACGGCCAGGAAGGCCGATTGGCGCCCCTTTTTCTGTTCATTGTAAATACTTGAGGAGAAAGCTATGAGAACTGGAATTAAAATAATGAATTGTCGTTTGATCAGATGGGTTTTCTGTAGTCTGATTTTATCGTTTTTCTTCGCATTTCTTCCATTGACTGTCCACGCCTATGAAATACTTGTGGGAACTGGAGAAAGCGGTTCTTTTTCACATTTTGCCGGCAAGAATATTTGCCGCCTGATCAGTATGGATAGAGAACTCTCCTGCAAAACGATTTCGGCTCCAGATACTACTCATAACCTTACCAACCTCATGAGTGGATCACTGGATATTGCCCTGGTTGATTCTCAAATGCTTCGCGATGCTCTGACCAACAGCGGATACTTTAAGTTTCTCGACATTAATTACGACAACCTGAGATCTCTGGCTACACTCTATACTGTCCCAATTGTGCTGGTTGCCCGCAATGATGCCAAAATATCCACTCTTGATGATGTGAAGGGAAAACGTATTAACGCTGGAGCCCCTCTCTCCCTGCAGCATCTTGCAGCTGAAACCATTATGGGTGCAAAGGGCTGGACAAAACAAGACTTCAGCCTGGTGGAAAACCTTCCCACAAATCAGTCCCAGGAGACATTGGCATTCAGCAGTGGAACTACCCAGGCAATACTCCACATTGGAGTACATCCTGACCCGATGCTGCAGGGCCTGCTGAAGCGTACAAAAGCAAAGCTGATTGATATGAATGATCCGGATATTGAGAAACTGGTGGGTGAAGATGGCGCTTTTACTAAAGCCACCATTCCTGCGGGAACCTACCCGACGACTCCAGAGGAGGTTAATACTTTCGGAACGCAGGTTATTCTTGTCACTTCAAAAGATCTCGATGATGCTACTGCAGGCTCAATTCTGCAGGCAATTTTAGAGAATAAGGAAACTCTGAAGAAAGCCCATCCATCCCTTTCACCGGTTAGAGCGAGCGATACAAGTAAATTGAAGGGTGAAATTCAGCCGCACCCGGTAGTTAACAGGTAGCAAGAATCAAAAAAAAGTTAAGAAAGTCAATGGACTGGCCGATAAGGTTATCATCACAGCTGGAAAAATGAGAAATTTCCTAAAAACGTTCGGAAAACTAAATGAAAAGAGTGTGTGCATGGTGCAATAAAGATATGGGAATACTCCTCGCGGGAGGTCAGTCTAAGAACCTAATTACACACGGAATTTGTGAAGAATGTGCAAATAATATCTTCACAAAAATAGGATTGAAATCCGAGTCCTTCCTTGATGACCTCGCGGCACCTGTTCTCGTGGTAGACGAAACTGGAAGAACCCTCTTGGCCAACAGGCTGGCACGCGTACTTCTTAAGAAAAATTTGCAGGATACAGAGCTCTACAATATTGGAGACATGTTTGAGTGTGCACATGCTGCCCTCCCTGAAGGATGCGGCAAAACTATCCACTGTGGTAGGTGCACGATAAGGAGCAGTGTCATGGATACCTTCGAGTCGGGGGAGAGTAAGCTTGAGGTAAAGGCATACCTGCATCGGGGAAAGTCAGATAATAGCGAGAAAATCGACTTGTCGGTTTCCACGGAAAAAATCAACGGAGTTGTACTGTTAAGAATTGATGAGATTGGCGATAAGTAGCTTTCATGTGTTGCCTGAAATTCCTGAAATTTGCTAAAGTACCATAATTGGAGTAAAATTAAACGTTCTCCCTCATAATTTAACGTGTATTCTTGAGGAAAAACCACTTAGTACAGGCAGGAAGAGAATGATATTTGAGTCACTGTTGGGCTCAGCTTAACAAAGAAAAGGATATGGCAATTTTTTCATCAAGACCGTTGCGGTTAGAGTCAGAATGCAGGGTAAGAATCAGTTTACGGGAGAGCAAGAG
>DEIL01000306.1:1639-7727 GCA_002352445.1 Desulfobulbaceae bacterium UBA2775 | reverse complement strand
GCCCTTCAAATCGATAATCCAGAATCCAGTGATGAGTCCTTTGACGTTTCAGCACGTTCTGTCTGGATGGATTCCTGTCAGTATAAAGAAGAACCCGCCTTTAAAGTTGGACTTAGTTTCCATGACAGCCAGAAAAAGCTTTTCCGGCTTTTCAAAAGATGATGGCGTCCTAAAAATTTAGCAATCAGATACGAGCTAACCATTTCCTCCCAACTATCATATAAAGAATAACCGAAGAGAGAACCAGGTAACCAAACATCTCACTGTTTTTTGTCTTGAGGATGAAGGTAATGGTGATGATAATTGTGGAGCTTACTAGAAAAAATATGGGCTTGGGGGTCTGCCTCAGAATCACTCTGCCGAAATGAACGAAACGTACGTGGCTCACCATTAGGCCAACAGAGAGTGTCGCTGCAACCCATAACAAGGTCGGCTGAACAACTAAAGCGGCTCCAAGAACGATTAATGCCCCCGCCGGACTGGGAAGGCCGTTGAAAACTCCTTCGGGTAGATCTGTGCGTTTCTTGTCGACGGCAATAAAGCGGATGAGTCGATAGGCCACACCGATAAAAAAGATAAAACCAAAGAACCACGCCAAAGCACCGCCGGATTTTACTATGACATAGGCGGGAGCAAGTCCAAAGCTGACAAAATCGGCAATGTCATCCAGATATGGCCCATATTTGGTCCCGCCATGCTTCTCTGCCATCCTGCCATCAAATAAATCAAATAACTGGCCCATTATTATAATAAGAATGGCCCAGGAAAACTGTCGATTATGGGTTAAGATAAGGCTGGTGATGCCACAAAAGAAATTGAGTGTCGAAAGGATGTCAGCATATAACCTGTTGGGGACAAATTTAAAAATTAATGAGGCGGAGGAGAGGAGAATGCAGGCCACCAGCACCTCGTCTCCGATGTTGACAATGGTGGGGTTTTTTTCCAGCAATGCACAAAAGATAACGAGTGCAAAGCAGATGATGGCTTTGATTTTACCAAAATTGTTTGCTGCTCCGGAAGAGTGAAGCAATTTAAGAATATGCCTGGCGAGGAATTGACCGATAAGTTCAACTATTACAAGAATCCAGACCAGTTTAGTCGATAAATACCCGGCATATGCAAAACCAATCAAGGGAGGGAGGTAGGTCAATTTATCGCACATCGGATCCAGCCATTCACCCCACTTGGAACCAAGATTACAACTTCTTGCCACTACCCCGTCAACCCCGTCCAGTACAGCAGCAAAGGTAAATAAGAACATGGCAAAATTTTGATACCCGAAAACGAAATAGAGGATATAGGAGACTAAAGCCATCGCCGCCCGCCAATAGCAGATTGCATTGGGATGCAGCAGCCATAGATGAGACAGTATATATTCCTGCATGGACTTCTTATGAACCATCCGGGAAAACCATAAATAAAAACCGACTGCTACGGCAACATCGAAGATTATCACCCAAAATCTTTCCATATTTTCTCTCGCGAATGTGCTTATACGCCCTCAAGGGGGGGATTGAACTGATTTCAAGGATTCGTAACTATGCAAAAGTTTCGATCTGTTTCTGATAAAGTACAACTATTTTTAATTTTTCACATCATAGTTGACAGTAGGCTGAAATCGAATCATATTTGGAAAAAAAATGAGTGATGTGTCTCCCGTTTATTGGAGCAAGGTCATATAAAGAGAGAGAAAGCTATGGTAGCGAGAAAGGATCTGCAGGAAAAACTGGATTATTTAAGAGAAATGTATGAAAAACTGATACCTTTTGACCGATTGCTCGGTATTGAGATAGATACTCTGACACCGGCAGATATAAAAGTCAGGATTGATATGCGGGAGGAATTGATCGGAAATTTTATACGGGGAATGCTGCATGGCGGAGTTATTTCATCGGTACTGGATCTGACAGGTGGCCTTATTGCATCTGTGGAATTTGTCAAACACCTCGAAAACGTTGAACTCGATGAGGTTGCGAGGCGTGTGGCAAGAGTCGGGACAATTGATCTGAGAGTTGATTATCTGAGAGCGGGAAAAGGTGTTTATTTTACGGCATCAGGTACGGTTTTACGAAAAGGCAATAAAGTAGCAGTGATTCGGACAGAATTATGTAATGACCAAAACCTGCTTATTGCCGCTGGAACCGGTACGTATCTCGTGGGATGAAGACATCTTCAGAAGCATGTCATGATCATTCAATAATTGAATTAATAACAGTTGGGGGAACATCCGCCAGGACAAAGATACCTGGATAACCTTTTGTCTCAAAACCTTCGCTCGGGTTTTTCGACAAGTAAGAATCTTTGATGATCAGGGATCCGCTTCGATCATTGCTGACAAAGAAAATTGCCCCGCCCCCTTCATTAGCACTGTTATGTTCTATTTTCGTTCCACAAAGGGACAGTGTAAAGGTGTTTCCATCGTTGTAGATTGCTCCGCCGCTTCCCCCTCCTGGAGTCCCGTGTCTTTCCGGATTGGCGCCATTTCCTATGGCTCTGTTATAGCTGAAAAGGGTGTTGATCACGGTATAAGAGACACCAATACTGGATAACCCGCCTCCGTTGGAACAGACATTCCCGTAGCCATCCCTTCCGCCAAAGGTGGAATTTATCACAAATACAGGCCTGTTTTCATACTGGCTGAAGACACGCACTGCAGCGCCACCCACATCCGGACCTGTATCAGCGCAGACATTATTAAAAAAGCGCGAGTTGACAATCTTAAACCTTCCCCCCCGAATCCAGATGGCTCCTCCTCCATCATACACATTCTCTGTTTTTGAATTTCCCCGGATAAAGGTAAGATTCTGGACTGTGAGCCGGGGGTGATCCTGGTTCTGGCAATGGGAAGTTGTCCAGACCTGATCAGGATCACAGGTGTTCATATAGAGAACCCTACGTTCATTGTTGCCGCTGAGGGTTACTTTGCCTCCTCCGTCTATGACGATTCGTGGTCCGGTGTTGTTAACGATCCTGGCCGTCTTTTTCATTGTAATCGTCACCGGGACAGATCCGCAGTCAAAGGTTATCACGCCTCCTTTTGCAACAGCTGCTACGACTGCTTCGCTGGTACAACTTTGCGGAGTACCATTGCCAATAACATGATCGGGATGGGAGACATTTTCTTCCTGAGCCTCCGCGGGAATTGAGCAGTTCCCGTCAGGGTTCCCGGCAGAGGGAGCAACGTTATCACTGCAACGTGCTGCACCAATTATAGCCGGGAGAAAAAGGGTGAATTTGCTGTTCTCTTCTGAAACACTGAGGGCAGGGGGGAGCACACTCATAAGAAAGATGAGAAGCGGGATACGGGGTCTTCTTTTTTCTGGTGTGCTGGTTGTACGTTTAGTTAACATGGGCGTAGGGAAGTATGTCAGTTCAGGGAAGAACGGTCACAGAGTCAGGCAGCAGCCAGGTTTTTAGCCAAACTTCTGAAATCGTGGGCCGGGTAGGTTCCCAGCATCACGACCTGTTTTGCAAAAAAATGGAGTTCTTCCAGGGCAAGCTGCAGTGAGCGTTCGTCAATATGTCCTTCGACATCTGCGTAGAAACGGGCAACATTAAAGTGTTTGTCGACATAGCTTTCGAGTTTTACCATTTGCACACCGTTGGTAGCAAAGCCGCCCAGCGCCTTATAGAGTGCTGCCGGAATGTTTCTTACTTCAAAAATAAAACTGGTGAGATATTTTGTGCTTTTTTTAAACTCCGGGGCATGGTTTTCCCGGGAGAAGATCAGAAATCGGGTGGTGTTGTGTGCGGCATCCTGAACATCTTTTTTCAGTATCTCCAGGCCATAGATATCTGCAGCCAGCTCAGAACCAATGGCCCCTTGTGTCTTGTCACCCCATATTTTTATATCCGAGGCACCTTTTGCCGTATCTGCAACCACATGTCTGTCGAGGTGAAGATCTTCTATGATTTTCTTACATTGTGGAATAGCATGGACATGACTATGCACATCCGTCAACTCCTCAAGTTTTGCACCCGGAAGCCCGAGTAAACAGTGACGAATAAGCTGAAAGTGCTCCCCGATAATATAGAGTTCTCCATTGAGAATGAGATAGTGAACATCGGCAACACGTCCGGCCAGAGTATTATCAACAGGAATCATGGCAAGGTCAGCCACCCCTTCCCGGACAACCCGGAAAGCTGTATCAAAGGAGACACAGGGCACTGTCTCAAGTTCGGGATATGCCTTCCTGCATGCGAGATCAGAGTAGGCACCGGCCATGCCCTGAAAAGCTATTGTTTTGTACTTCCTGTCTTTCATAGTGTTATGTATCCAGTTCCTATTCCTGAGAAACTAGTACTGCAGGAAGCGGCAGTACCTTTTCAGCAGTCAGGTCCATCTCTCCTGCCAACCGGTGAAGATTGTTTATACGCTCCACCGCTTCCGGGTGGCTGGAAAAATAATGCCCGAACACATTGCTGCTTCTATTGCCATCCGGTTTCATCGCTTCAAAAAATTCCGTTGCGCCACCGGCATGTCCATAATGACAACCCAGAACCTGCAGGGCCTGCTCGTCGGCCATACTCTCTCTTTCCTGGGAATACTGCGCCTGACTGAAATTCGCTGTAGGGGCAAATAGCTGGGTAAGATCCGAACCGGCGCCAGTCAGCAATGTCGAAACCGCAGTAAGCACAATCCCCCTGCCCATCCCCCGAAGATGATCTCTGTTTTTGAAATGCGCCAGTTCGTGAGCAAGAACAAAGGAAAGGCCATTTTCTGATAGCACTTTGTCCAACAGACCATTGAATATGAAAATTCGGCCTCCGGGAAATGCAAAAGCATTCGCATCATCCAGATCGATCAGGTGAACCTCCAGAGGATAACCGATCTGAATACACTCACGAAGAACATTAACCATACGCTGGAGTTCTGCCTGCCGTGGGTTACTATTGTTGACCGATTCTGATGCTGAACCACCAACAGAAGGGAATATCACAGCCTCCATCTCCGGTGTTATATAATCCACTGCCCGATCAACAAGCAGGCCCAGAACCCAAAATATAATCAGCAGAAAAAACGTTATTCCAAAAAACAACAGAACAAATTCCCTGACTGGTTGGTCATGGGAGACATTATCATTGTTCTCTGGCAGTGAAGGCTCATATCCCATAGTATCATTTACAAAAATAGACTGCAGTGCCGTAGGCCAATACCTCCACCGATCCGATCTGTTTGCCGCTGCCTTTGGTAATAGAGGAGGTTTCCAGGCGAAGATTAATAACCTGATTCGCCTCAGGACAGGACTCTTTTAATCGCAGCACGGCCTCTCTTCTAGCCCGATCGATCAAAGTTTCATACGACTGGATGTTGCCGCCGAAAAAATTGCGCAGTCTGGCGAGAATACGTTTGAAATAATCCACAGACACAACCATGCTGCCATTGACCAGATCACAATGGTCGATTATCCGGTCATCTTCCAAAACATATTTGCTGGAAGTCGTCGGCAGCTGTAACCAGTGTTTCTCGCGTTCCTGGATAGATTTGTAATGTTTTTTTTCAGCGTGGCGACCGAAAAAATAGCCTAATGAAATAAGAATACCAAAAATTATTAACTGTTCCATAGCTCTACTCCACTGAAACAGCTGTGCCATATACATATATTTCCGAGGCGCCGGCAGCAACCGAGGAGGTGGAGAAACGCACATTAACAACGGCATTGGCTCCGAGCTGTTTTGCCTGGGATTTCATCCGGTCAATGGCTTCATCGCGAGATTCCTGTAATAGCTCCGTATACCCTTTAAGTTCGCCTCCGAAAACATTCTTGATGCCCGCCATCAGGTCCCGGCCTGCATGTTTGGCTCTGACCGTACTGCCGGAAACGACACCATAAAATGTAGTGATTTTTTTCCCTGGAACTTCTTCTGTATTGGTAAGAAACATACTTTTCTCCTGATTTAAACGCTCTCCTAACCGGCAGGCGTTTAATTTTGCTATAAAAGTTACCTTATTTCTGGTTGGCGGCTATTTCTTCCACCATGCCCAGTACAGTAAGAGTAGGATAAATTGTATCCCTGTGTCAAGTGACCGTGGAGTGATTGTATAGCAAATCATCAACTATAACCCCCATGAAATGAATTTCACAAC
>DEIL01000306.1:0-1611 GCA_002352445.1 Desulfobulbaceae bacterium UBA2775 | reverse complement strand
TCGCAGGCTCGCTTACCTGTTGTGTCGACACTCCTCCAAATCCCTCCCTGCCTGGGCAGCGAACATGACTTTCATACAAACACCCATGAAATGATTTATTGATCCGTTAACGGGCAACTTATTGTATATCAATGGTGGCCATGAGCCGCTGATGGTTATAGGCAAAAATGGCATAAAGCATTCTCTTAAGGGGACAGGACCCGTCTTGGGGCCGATTCAGGGAGCAACATATGGAATTGTAAGTATCCAGCTTGAAAAAGATGATCTCCTCTTCTGTTATACAGATGGGGTGACCGAAGCACAATCAGAAACAGGAGATTTCTACACGCGTGCCAAATTAAAAAATATATTTGAAAATGGGTTTGAAGGTTCCTCCGTATATTTTTTAGAAACAATCAAGAATGATTTATTCACATTCACTAAAATACAAATGCGGTAAGGTAAAAGCCAGCGAACATGCCAAACACCATTCTGAAATCTGATATCTTGATTTTTGAAATCAAATATTAAGTAGCATGGTAAAATTGGAGCAGCCAAGTTATTTTACTATCTTCGATATGGTAATATCGACCACATGAAGAATGTATTACCCGGCCTAATTAAAGGGAATTACAATTCCTCCTCAGTATCACAGCAGCAGTAATAACAAACTTCCTATCTGCAGTTTCCCCTGATTCTGACCTCCTGTCCTGAAGACAACATCATTACCGTATGTAGTCCCTATGCTATTACTGGCCACCACTCTATAATGATACGTAGTCTCGGGTAAAAAACCGGATGGAGTGAACTGGACGGATAACGGAATTGTTCCTGATCCGGCATTATAAGTCAAGAGGTAGATCCGTAACCGGTCGTATAACCGATTTCAAAATAGTAAGTCGTAGCCAGGCCATTGGGGTTCACTGTGCCGGTAAGATTTACAAAATCATTGCCAACCTGGATTGCTTTTCCGGTAACAACATCAGGGGCATTTACAGGCGGGATGGTCGGACAGGTTGATACGCCGCTTTGGCGACCGAAATTTTGTACCCAGTAATGGTCGTAATCTGTCACCGTATTATAAGCATATCCGACACCTATATCACAGAAGGTGATGCTGAGCATATTTGCATGATGACCTGGGCTGTTTATCCATCCTGCAACTACGCTGATGGCTGTTGAGTACCCAGCCGCTATATTTTCAGCAGCGGAGTTCCAGGTATAGCCTGCGGCTGTGATCCGATCTGAAAGCGTACGCCCGTCTTGACTTGTATGAGAGAAATAGTTGTTTTCCGCCATGTCGGCAACTAGAACAAAGATGAATGACAATACAATGCTCATAACCATGTTTTTCCTTAAGATTTGACTGGAGAGAATTCTATTTAAGGCTTCCTTATTGGGCATGAAACCTTTCCTCAAAGACTTCTCCATTTATTCAATCACAGTGGAAATATTTTTTACAGATATTTTCTGTCACATCACTGATTGGGAAATAATCCATAACCTGTCCGTTAAAACCAACCACATGCATAACGCTGGCAGATGGCAGCAAGGCGGCCTTTAAAAGAATGTCGACTTTAAACTCAGTGTTTTAAAAAAAATCCTCACCTCCCCACCCTTTTCTAAACCAGA
>DEIL01000230.1 GCA_002352445.1 Desulfobulbaceae bacterium UBA2775 | reverse complement strand
CCAACCTCTAAAGAAGGGAAAGTGGCACTTTCCAAAAAATTCCAGGTAATAGGTTCTCGCATGGATGCCATGGGAATGTGCAATTTTGTGCGCTATTCTGTGCGAAATGATATGACCCCGCTTCTCAACCTTATAAAAGCCAGGTATGATGTTGAAATCAGTACAGATGAATTTGATGATTTCGTCAAGGAGACCCTGCGCATTGAGCATCAATTTAATACAGATGCCGGTATTACTGCTCAGGATTACCGTTTTACTGAAACGTTTTATGAGGAAGTGCAGCCTGAAACCGGTGAAAAGATCGATATTACCGATGAAGAAAGCAGTCAGGCCCGGCAGTGGTAACGTTCAACTTCAGGCTCACAGGAAGAGGAAAAGTTCAATTTCCTCTTTCAAAGCTCGAGAAGCTGGATACTGTTTTACAGCAATGTGCCGCAGGGGAGGGCATCAGACTTGGCGGCTATATTGCGATTAGAAAGGGCGCGGTTATCGCCTCCAGCAATCTGATTGCAGATGGAGACGAGATTGATATATTTCCTGCAATATCTGGAGGATAACTGCGAGTGCCACTTAACGCCTCACTTTTTACAATCTTTCTCACAGTTCTCTTTGGTGCCAATGCCGTTGCTATAAAGATCGGGTTTGCAGGAGTCGGTGTATTCAGCTCTGCAGGATTACGATTCGGTCTTGCAGCCCTGGCAATATGTCTCTGGTCGCTATGTACCGGTCGGTCTCTTCGCATAAGCAGGATACAGGCTTTTAACCTGTTTATTGTTTCTTTACTCTTTACGATGCAGGTTGGCCTCTTTTACAGCGGTTTAAACAAAACAACCGCTTCCCATGGCACCCTGATTGCCAACCTGTTACCCTTTATTGTACTTATCCTTGCCCATTATTGTCTTCCGTCCGAGCCTTTTACATTAAGGAAGGTGACAGGTATTTTACTCGGATTCTGCGGCGTTATTCTTCTGATTTTTGATAAACATGGGATGTCTACTGATTTCCGTACAGGAGATTTTATTATCCTCACCGCCGTACTTCTCTGGGGTATCAACGCCATCTTTATAAAAAAAATAATCACAACTACCCATCCGGTTCTGGTAACTTTATACCCCATGCTTTTTGGTGCCCCATGTCTGCTGCTGGCTGGATATTTCTTCGATGTTCAGATGGTAAAATATATTGATATGTCCATCGGTATTTCCTTTTTCTATCAGGCCTTTGTCACTGCTTCCTTTGGTTATATCGCCTGGAATACCATGGTGCGGGAATATGGTACATCGATTGTTCATTCATTCGTTTTTATCATGCCGATATCGGGTGTTTTTTTTGGCGTCATCCTCCTGGATGAACCTGTGACGGCTTCTCTTATTGGTTCAATTTTGCTTATCGCCCTCGGGATAGTGGTTATTAATCATCCAGGCGGCAGTGTTAAAGCTTGAATTCATAGCCGGCTTTTTCATTTCCTAAATATTGGCGCCTATGCTACTCTTGATAATCTCGTAAAAAGGTCACTCGAAGTCTACGCTTATCGGAAGTTACAGATGGCTAAGTAAAAAACCAAATTGGAGATACCGATGAAAACACTCATTCGCTGGTTCTTTAGGATCGTGCTGGGCCTTATCCTTCTCGTTATACTGCTAGTTGTCACAACGGCCGTATTGGAGATTCCAATTGATCTGACGCGATTTAAGGCACCGGTCGAAGCTCTTGCTTCCAAGGCCCTCAAACGGGAGGTAAACATCGACCGATCCATCGTGCTGTCCACCTCACTCACACCTTTGTTTACTCTGCGCGGAATGAGGATCAGCAATCCTGGCGGGTTCTCCCAGGAAACTTTTATATCCCTCGATTCAGCAAAAATTAGGTTGGATCTCTTACCGCTTTTACAAAAGAAGATTCAATTTTCAGAGATCAGCGTCCAGAAACTCTATGTAACTTTAGAGGAAAACAAAAAGGGTGCTGTTAACTGGGTGATCGCCGATGGTGATGAACCAATTGAAAGAGACAAACCTGAGGAAGAAGTGTCAGGACAAGAGGCAAAAACAGATAAAGTTGCCCTGGCTGGAGACACTCTTGTCGTCAGTAAGCTTTTACTCGAGGATATCGTTGTCCATTATTACGGTCCAGGCAATTCGGAACCATCTCTATATCAAATCGATAAATGTCTTGGATCCATGCTGCCTGGAAAACCGCTTGAACTTGATATCACCGGCAGTCTCACTTCAACTCCGTATACACTTGCAGTCAATATCGCCTCTCTTGAAGAATTTCTAACAGAAAATAGATCGTGGATGGAAATGAAGGCGGAAATAGCCGGAGCAAAACTTCAGTTTAACGGCGATATTAACCTTGCAGAGGCACATAAATCTCTTGCTCTGAAAGGATCTGTCTCCGGCCAAAATCTTAATACTCTCAATAAACTGCTACAACTTGATCTGCCGCCAATGAGTTCGTATGGTGTTGACGCTGACCTTTTGTTCAAAAAGAACCATCTGGAGATGAAAAATATGGTGGTCAAAACAGGGTCAAGCAATCTTAAAGGCACAGCACAGATTAAAAAGGGAAAAGAGAAAATCGATGCTGTTGTCGAGTTTTCCTCCCCCATTATTCAAATTAATGATTTTATTTTTGAAGACTGGAGCTGGTCAAAAGATGATGAGCCATTGGTTGCAGATAAGTCCGGTACCGGCCAGGAAAAAGAAGCAACAGCAGCTGAAAAAGATGATACCTCCGGTGGTGGCAATCGAAAACTCCTTGATCCGGATGTCCTCGATAACTTCGACATTGATCTTACTATTCGCTCGGAAAAAGTTCTTCTCGGGGAAGAAGAATTGGGAAGTGGTT
>DEIL01000152.1 GCA_002352445.1 Desulfobulbaceae bacterium UBA2775 | reverse complement strand
TTCGAATGACCTTTTTACGAGTTCATCATTTCTTGGTTACTTTAATATCCAACTCTTTCAATCGTTTGAGAATCATTTCTGCAATTTCAATTTTCCGCCCGGCGACGACATCGGAAAGTTCAATGCTCTCTGTTAATTCAAGGGGAATGACCGTGTAGAACTCAATATGTTCAGGCGCAGCATCCCGGAGCTTGCATACCTCAAGAATTTCCAGCAAGCCAAGCTGATGGGGTGACATCCGCATTTGAAAATTGCCGGCCTTCACATCGTCCAGGGTAAAGAAGTGAAATGAACCCGGCTCGCCCTCTATATCAACAACATCAATGACGAAAATGGGATCACATTCTTCCAGAAAAGGAGCCATATAGATACCGGCAGTGCCAATATCCTGTATATCAACATTTTCCGGAAATGTATAATTATCCATAAGATAGTGGACAACATGCACCCCGAACCCCTCATCACGCAGTAATAAGTTTCCTATCCCGGCTATGCCGATTTTCTTTTGTGAAGTTGTCATTTTTTTCTATTTTCTACGATGCAATCAGCCTCCTAGCAGATTCGTGGTAAAGGCTCACCATGCAAAGGGGTGACAATACGTGTGCCGCCGACGGGTGTATTTATGATCACTCTTCCCCCTTTGCCGGCAACAAGTCTGCCGATAATCACGGCCTCTGAGCCTTCTTTCGTTGAGCGCATGATTGCCAAAGCCTTTTCTGCCTTATCCCAGCTGACAAGGGCAAGGCATTTTCCTTCATTGGCCAGATAAAGCGGTTCCAGGCCCAGTAGCTCACAGGCAGCCCTCACCTGGGGGCGGATCGGCAATGACTCATCACTCAGTTCAATGCATAGACCGCAGTTTTCAGCAATTTCATTGAGGGTGGAAGCGACTCCTCCCCTGGTAGGGTCACGAAGAGTGTGTACATTGCTCGAAAGTTCATTCAGCAGTTTCTGCACTAAATTATGGAGCGGCATGGTGTCGCTTTTCAGATCGCCCTGAACGGAAATCCCCGCCTGGCGGGTCATTATGGTAATACCGTGGTCACCCATGGTTCCGGAGAGAATGACTGCATCACCTTCTTGTGCTTTTTTAGACGAGATGTTTATCTCAGGATCAACAAGACCTATGCCGGAGGTATTAATAAATATTTTGTCACCTTTTCCCTTCGGGACAACTTTTGTATCTCCGGTAACAATCGGAACGCCCGCTTCGCTGCAGGATTCGCTGATGGAAATGATTACCCGTTCCAGTTCTTCGAGACGAAAACCTTCTTCCAGGATGAGTCCAAGGCTGAGGCATAGAGGTTTTGCTCCTCTCATGGCAAGATCGTTAATGGTTCCGTGAACTGCAAGCTTACCTATATCGCCCCCGGGAAAGAAGATAGGGTCAACCACGTAGCTGTCTGTTGTAAAGGCAAGTCTCCCTGGTTGATTTTCAAGAACGGCACTGTCCTCAAGGTTTCTGAGGATCGGGTTGTCCAGGTATTTCAGAAACAGTTCGCTGATGAGTTTCTGGCTGGCAAGACCGCCGCTGCCATGGTCAAGCAGTATGGTTTTTTCTGACATTTGATTCTGATGGTTTCGAAAATTTTTATTTACCGGATGGATCGTAAAAAACTTCATATCCGAGGCGCGTAATTTTTCTATTATTCAGGCGTACTAGAGTACGTTGTAATGATAGAAAAATTACAGTAACGAAGTAGATGGAGAATTTTTTCGGTCCATTTATTCTAACGTCCGTATTTATGATAAGCAGCACATGTGCCTTCGCTTGAGACCATGCAGGGACCTATAGGATTCTCGGGTGTACATATTTTATCAAAGAGTGCACATTCTTTTGGGGTGTTCATGCCCTTAAGGATCTCCCCGCATTTGCAGCCCTTTGGCTCGGGGGTTTCAACCAGGTCAATGTCCAGCCGCACCTCAGCATCAAAATCAGCATATTTTTCTCGAATTCTAAGGCCGCTGTCAGGAAGAACACCAAGTCCCCGCCATTCCATATCTGCAGGTTCAAAAATTTCTTCTACCATTTTTGTAGCTCTGAGATTCCCTTCCCAGGAAACGGCCCGTGGATAGACATTTTCCACCTTAGGCTCATTCTTGCCAACCTGGCGAGCCAGAAGGGTGAGACTCTTTAACAGGTCTGCTGTTTCAAAACCACCAACTACACATGCCAGTCCAAATTCAGTCACCAGTGGTTCCCAGGCACCGGCACCGATAATTGAGGAGACGTGGCCGGGACAGAGAAGCCCGTCAATTTTCAGATCAGGGTCACTGAGCAGGCCATGCATCGGGGCCGGCATAGTTTTCTGGGTGGAAAAGAGCACGAAATTTTTTATATTCCGGTTTTTGGCTGCAAGAATGGTTGCTGCAATACCGGGAGTAGTCGTCTCAAACCCTACCCCAAGAAAGACAACCAGTTCATCGGGATTGTTCTGGGCAATTTCCAGACCATCCATGGGGGAGTATACAATGTCAATCTTTGCTCCTCTGGCGCCGGCATTGGCGAGTGAACCATGACTGCCGGGAACTCTGAAGAGATCACCAAAAATTGCCACTCTGACACCGGGTCTGTCGGCCATGGAGATAAAAGCATCCATATGGGAGGCTGAAGTTACACAAACCGGGCAGCCGGGACCGGAAATCAGCGCCATTCCTTCCGGCAGGATTGTGCGTATCCCGTTGCGGAAAATGGCCATGGTATGTGAGCCGCATACCTCCATGATACGAAGTGGTTTTGTAACTGATATTTTCAGCTCTTCAACCAACGGTTTTGCCAGCTCAGCATCGCGATATTCATCAAGATATTTCATCATTGTTCCCGGATCAGGAGAGGAGCTCTTCCGGCATCTTATCTGCTAACTCTCGAAGGAGAGCTATGTTCTTTTTTGCCTCTTCTTCAATGAGGGTATGGATGGCGAACCCGGCATGAATGATGACGTAATCGCCTACATTAGGCCAATGATCGACGATATCCAGACGAATTTCTTTGCTGATGCCGTCGGCATCAACTGTTGCAATCTGGCTGATAGCGAAGTCGTCAGGATCTCCCTGAATCTCAGTTACCAGCATGGGTATAGCTAGGCACATGTTGTAAACCTCCTTTGGTAAAATCACCAACTGTTATTTTAACAAATCTCTAAAAACATATCTCCTGTTTTTCATCATTTTCAATGAGATGAAGTCGATTTTTTTCCGGTTTAGCTGGAGAGTATAAAGGAAATTACGAGTTTCATATTTCATCGACATTAATGGAGGGATGAGGAGCAGAAGCACACCCCGAAAGGCGGTCAAATAAGACGGGAAGAACTATTTTATGCACGCCGAATTGTCCCGCAGTATATCAAGATATATGCTGCAGACCTCCTGCTACTGCCTGGCCGAAAGAGATAGCACCATCATTTATGGGCAGCATTTCTCCCGTATAAGCCTGTAGATTTTCACTGGTTAGGGTATTGAAAAGACCTTCCAGCAGCAATTTGTTCTGCATGCAGCCTCCGCAAAGAACAACCCGGTCAATGCCCGTTTGACGGGAAATATTCCTTATAAGTTCAGTAATAGTACCGATAAGTAATGTATGGAATTTCAAGGCAACGGCAGAAGGATTTCCTCCTTCGTTGAGATCGGCGAGTATTGACTTGATAAATTCCTGAGTCCGTATTTCCCATTTGCCTTCATTTTCGATGAGAGGATGTGGCGTATTTCTATATTGATCTGTCAGAATTTCACCAAGCCATGATCTGGTGACAGCCTTATTTGCTAATGATTCTAGCTCTATGGCAGCCTGGCCTTCATAGCTGATGCGCTGGCGTATACCAAGAAGGGCAGCAATGGCATCAAAAAGTCTTCCACAGCTTGAAGTTAAAGGAGCGTTAAAATTGTTTTTCAGCATTGTGGTTATTACCTCGACACTGGTTCTATCCAGATGCTGAAGTGATATCGGAAGTTGAGCCATCTGCAACCCTTCTTCTCCGAAAGCAGAATAGAGGGCGGATAATGCCATTCGCCATGGTTCTGTCGTGGCTGTATCACCACCTGGCAGATGGAGATGGCTGAGATGGCCAAGGCGACTGTAAGAGGTGAGATCTGCTTTCAGGATTTCTCCCCCCCATACCGTACCGTCAGGACCGTAGCCGGTGCCGTCCATAACAACTGCAAGCACCGGTTCTTCAAGTCCGTGCTCGGCCATGACAGCAACGGCATGGGCATGGTGGTGCTGGATAGGGTAGATGGGCAATTCCAGTTTTTCTGCGTAATGACTGCTGAGATAATCGGGATGAAGGTCGCAGGCGACTGCCTCGGGTTCAATTTGAAAAACACGTTTCAGGTGATCTATTGATTCGGTGTAGAAATCGTATGATTCAAGATTTGAGAGATCACCTATATGCTGGCTGAGAAAAGATGATTTCCCTCGACCGAGACAAAATGTACTTTTGAGACCGGCTCCGCAGCCGAGAATTTTGGGAAGCTGCCATGGAATTGCAATTGGTGAGGGGGCAAAACCGCGGGCTCTGCGAAAGATAAGCGGTTTCTGGTTAATTATTTTGACAACAGAATCATCGACCCTGGTTACAATTTCTCGATTATGTAAAAGAAAGAGGTCGGCAATGGAATGGAGGCGATTCAGCGCATCCTTATTACCTGTGCAGATTGGTGTCCCGCCTGCATTGCCTGATGTCATAACCAGGGCCGCCGGGCATTTTTTTTCTCTAAAAAGAAGATGGTGAAGAGGAGTGTAGGGCAACATTACACCTATGTCCTC
>DEIL01000264.1:10269-10837 GCA_002352445.1 Desulfobulbaceae bacterium UBA2775 | reverse complement strand
GTACTGACCTGCCTGCCGGCTAAAGCTGTTTCCCGGCTCTATCCAGATCTTCCCATAGATCCTCAACCCATTGATACCGTGTTTTGATATCAGAGGCGATTGCTTTTAGAATGACCCGTTCCAGGGCAACAGGAATACCTGCTCTATAATTGGCGGGAGAATTTATCTGTTCTTTTTGCTGCAGCCATTTCTGTGGTGATTGTTTTTCTCTGCTGAAAGGCAGAGTGCCTGTGGCAGCAAAATAGAGCAGAAGACCAATTCCATAAATATCACTGCGGGGATCCCCCCTTTTACCCTGAATCAGTTCCGGCGCCATATAGAGCAGGTCCCCCTGGGGGCCAAGACCGGCTGCAATAATAGGATCCTCTTGTTGATCGCTTGCTGTCAACCCCATATCAATGAGTTTCATCCGCTCTTCTTCATCAAGCATCAGGATTTGTGGACGCAGATCGTGGTGGACAATCCCGGTGGCATGAAGGGATGCTGTCAGATCACATAATTGAGAAAAAAGAGTCAGCAATAACTGGTCCTCCAATCGCCCTTTGTTTAAAAGAGAGATAAGACTCTT
>DEIL01000264.1:5864-10206 GCA_002352445.1 Desulfobulbaceae bacterium UBA2775 | reverse complement strand
TAGAAAGGGTTTTGTAAAACATCATCAAAACCAATTTTGAGTGATACTTTGTCACCTGGTTCTGCAGCATATCCACTGTACAGCCAGGACATGGTGCCGGCAGCTATCGGCCGGGTAACAACATAGTCATTGATAAAATTGGGCTGCAGGGTGGAGCCTTTACGGGCTGAGCGAACATACCGTCGCAGAGAGCCAAAAGAGGCCTGCAGTACATCAAGCTCATCTCCCGGACCTGTCATGCTCTCTTTTTTCTTTTCGGCCACAAACGAGAGCATTACACCAAGACGCTCTATAACCAGCCGATGAAAGAGCAGGTTCAATAGCCACAACAAGATAAGGCTTCCACCAAAGGTAATAATAAAAATAACGATGCTCCCTTTCCATGCCTCATTCAGGGATGCAGATACCGGAATTGCCACCGAATTGATACCTGCCAGGTCCCCTGCTTTGAAGCGAAACCCTCCCTGTTTGCCATACCGATCCGTCAATGACTGCGGCGCTTCTTCCGCCTTACCATGACAGCGAATGCAGGGCGGAGAAAAATAGTCGGGAACCATGGAGATAAAAAATGGCTTACCATTTTTTTTCACTACACCCTGCCAGAACAATCGATCGGAATCCTCCTCGAACCAGTCGAACATCTCCTCTTCAAATAGCCCAGCAAGGTTACGCGGATTATGCGGGTTCAGAGAAGCTCTTCGATAAATATAGTCCGGCATGGTCTCGGCAAAGCGTGCCATGATAGTGGTACTTATATAGGTAGTAGACATTGCCTCAATGATAAAAGTATCCCTACCGTGCAGTTCATACATCTTTGGCCGCAGTTCGTCCTTGACATAGGAACGAATGGCCTCCACCTCCCGGAGGATAACCTCTGACTTAGCCATTGCATCAGCCATAAGGAGTCGGCGTGTATTCCAGAAAAAAAGTATCGACAACAGCAGGCCGCCTCCCAGCAGAATAAGAGTGGACCAGAGGAAAAATCGCCGTTTGAGATTGGTTGTTGCCCCCTGTCCATGTCTTTTTATCTTCATAGACAATTTCCCTGATGATTTATATAAAAGTTATCTGTTGTTCTTTTGTTTTTCTGGGCTAAATGCCTTTTAAGAGGCGCCTGCTCAGCGGCGATGGCAGGCCGGCAGTTATGACAGCATTTGCCGTTTTTTCCACATCATAGGCCACTCGATAAAACTCAAAAACCTGTTTACGGCTGTCAAAGATAACGTAACAGGAGCGCTGATCTCCGTCCCTCGGTTGGCCGATACTACCGCAATTAATGATGCGCCGCCCGGCATTCGCAACCTTTATCTTCATTGAACCGGAGATAGTCTGCAGGGTAACCGCGAACAGGTGCTTTCTTGTAATCACCAGGGGTCGATGACTGTGGCCGATAAAGAGGTAGCGACAGCTGGTGGCAGCGAAACTGCGCAGTGCATACTTACGTTCCATCACATATCTCCAGCCCCTGGGGTTGTAGGGGTTGGCATGAACAAAGGTCATATCAGCCAGATCAAGACGATCCGGTAATGTTGTAAGATACTCCTTATTCTCAGCGCTCAACTGATCCATAGTCCAGAGAATCGCTTCCTTGGCAGCAGATGACATTCCGTAAGGCGAAGTCTCCCACAGTACGGCTACATCATGGTTCCCTGCAAGACAACGACAATTTTTCAAGCGGCGAACCCGTTCAATGCATTCATTGGGGTACGGCCCGTAGCCGACCAGGTCTCCAAGGCAAATGCTTCTGTGCACATTTCGGCCTCCAGCATCCCTCAGGACACTCTCCAATGCTTCGAGATTACCGTGGATATCCGAGAAGATCATTAAGCGCATTTAGTGCCTTACTCCATAATTTCTATCATGAAAAATAAAAACCCCTGATAGACATTTAACATCAAAAACTCAGATTCGCCACCAAGGTACTTTCACGCCTCAAGGGAGTACTGAAAAGAGTCAGGCCCTGCGTGGTTAATCTTCTCCATTTGAGTTTGCCATTAAAGAGCTGCTATTATTTTTCTCTACCAAAACACAAAGATCCTGATCCAGGTTAAATGCGCGCAGCACAGGGCCATAGCAGGCCAGATCCGGTATGGTGACAGGGCAGGACGCTTCAGCAAGAAAAGGTACTGAAGGTGGCTCGCACTCAAGCTGTGATCGTAACAGATGAGAAACCTGTCCTAATTTCTTTTTCAATTGGCAGGAGAGCGGCAGCGATTCATGAATATAGATATTCTGTAACGCTGCGTGATCATGCGGCTCAAGCTCTGCCATTTTTGTTGCGACCTCATGAAACTGTAAATGAATCGCACCAAGCATTGACATGAGCTGCGGCCAGTTTCCTGAAGCTTCAATTGAAGTCATAAACTGACCAAATCTGCAGTGCTCCTCACTCAGATCGGCCTCCTGTTCGGGATCAAGAAGCAACTGGTAGATAAAGTCCGTATGATAATGGAGATGTTCGAACCAGAGATCGACCAGAAAGATATCGCAGGAAAGGAGCTGCTGCTCTGTCAACTGGTTTGGATGCAGGTCTTTTAAATCATCAGCCGGTGAAAACTGTTCTTCTGCTGCAACTACAACCTGACAGGAGCATCCTTTTATCTTTTCAAAACGACGCTGTACTGAAGCACCGCGCAACAAGCGCTTCTTTTTCCTGGAAGTACCGAGCACCAGAATTTCTGCCTCAAGCTCTTTAGCAAGGTTTTGGAGCACATCAACAACTTCTCCGCGGATAAGACGAATAGTGGGATCAATGCTGAAACGACGCAGGTTCTGGACACTGCGTTCAAGCTCCACCATCAATTGCTCGCCTTCAACAGTAACACCATAACGTGTTGTATGCGCGTCACTCTCGTCTTCGATAACATGCACCAAAGTGACGTCAGCTGTGCGGATAAGTGCCTGTTTTTTCACCTCACTCAACATATTGTTACTTGTGGAGGAGTCAATCAGTGCACCAATAATCTGCGGCTTACCTTCTGGGAGTAGTATCCTTTTAGACTTTGCAGCGTTTTTTTGAATTGCTTTTCCTGGAAAAAAACGGGTCCATATGGAAGATCTCTTTTTGTTGCTGCCCCCTGTTGTGATTGGAAGTTGCTGCCAATGTTGCAGATCACCCTGCATCTCGGCAACATTTGCATAACGATTCCCGGCATGGCGTGAAACAGCACGGAGTATGATCGATTGTATCTGTGGCGGTATCTCCGGGTTATAGTAACGAGGTGGAGCAGGATCATGACGCAGACGACGACGAGCAATCTGGACTTTGTTTGAACGCGGCCAGGGCAACTGCCCGGTAAGCATTTCGTAGAAGAGCATCCCCATGGAATAGATATCGCATCTCGGATCGTCTCTCTCACCGAACAGTTGTTCCGGGGCGATGTACCAGGGGGTTCCCTGAGGATTTTGCAGATCAAGAGCCAGAAGGTCTGGAAGCGAGCGACAACTGGCCAGACCAAAATCTATTAATTTGATTTCGTTCTCTGCAAGACAGATTATATTTTCAGGTTTTAGATCAAGATGAACGATTTCCTGATCATGAAGATACTCCACCACATCACAGAGATTGTGCATCAGGGCGAGTGCATCATCAAGTTCAAGGCTGCGGTTCTTGCCCACTTTTGTCCGCATATCCTGCCCGGATATCTTCTCCATGATAATGTACTGCCGACTTCTTTGACGGTGTATAAAACATACAATTCCAGGGTGATCAAGCAGACGGCTTATTCTTTCTTCATTTTGGTAATGATAGAGAATGATGGGCTGGTTCAGAATATCCCCACAGGGTATCTTGAGAATGACCTCCTCCTGGCTCAGCTGGTCTTCCGCCAGGAAAAGGGTAGCCAACGCCCCATTATGGATTTTTTTAGAGAGGATGAAAATATCTAAAGAGTCACCAACTTCTGGAAAAGCCATGCTAAAAGCACTCCATGTTTGGATAATCCCACCAACAGTTTATAAGGCTCCCGGTTCACTAAGAAAATACGGTATAACCTATCACAACCAAGAGAATAACCAGGAGTTCCACAGCAGTAATCTTCGCCATCATCAAACAAATCTTCCGCTGAGACGGATCCATCTTCAGTATCATCTTATTCATTAATAGACGAAAAAACAGGGTGACAGGGGTGCGTTTCAGGTAAATACGAATATATTCTTTGATTGCTCGTATCCAGAGGAGAAGCGGGTCATCAGGATCAATTGTTTCATTGTTTGAAGCAATCTGGACCGTAAGCTTGTTATTACGATTAAGAAAAAAAACGCCCACATCCATGGTACCGGCTAATTGCATGTGTAAAAGCTCATCTTCTGTGCCGTTGAAAACAAAATTCCCTGACAGCTG
>DEIL01000264.1:0-5815 GCA_002352445.1 Desulfobulbaceae bacterium UBA2775 | reverse complement strand
CTTTTTGCTGAAAATCAGAGACAAACCAGTTGGGATGAAATCGCAGGAGATGATCACTCGGGAAAAGAGATTGCAGGTCAAATGATGGCGGCAGGTCAGGCAGCCCAAGATCAACTTCTTCTGTGCTGGCAGAATACGTTATAGCTATGGCACTATGAGAAGAGGACATGGTAACAGTGGATGTAAATTTTTATTTCTCAGTGTGGTCCGTAAACCCATGTGGGTACTGTGTATGGAGAATTTTTTTCCTTTGCTCCAGGGTCCAATGACAATCAGATCACAGCCAAGTTCTGTAGCAGCTTTGGTAATGGTTTCTGCAATATTACCTGTTTTCTGCAGAAAAGTTGCCTGTTCTGCAGAAGAATAACTTGTCTTTATCCGTTGCCACTCTTCTGCTATTTCTTCATTCATCTGGTTTTCAACGTGGTCCAGAAAAGTGGTGTGGGTCTTGCTTGAATTAAGCCAGTCATCACCAGTCATCTGGCGCCAGTCTTCATCAAGCACTGTGAGCACAGTGACCTTGAGTTCGGGGTCCTCTTCCAGTTTCCTAAATGCAAAAGCTTCTGCTTTTTTGGCACCATCAGTACCATGGGTACAAAGCAAAACATTATTAAACATAAAAAACACACCTTCTATGAAATTGCAAAAGCCCTGACCAGCTTACATCGACCAAGGTGAATAATTTGTATTCACTAAATGTACAGCAATACGTAAAAATTTACCAGATAAGCGTAGACTTCGGTGCCCCAGGTTTGGACTATCACGACGGCACATTATAGTAACTTCTATATGGGACGTCGTGATCGTTCAAAGATGGGGTGCTGGTGAACTTTTACACCATCAGACCATCCATTTGGTGAATAGCAACACCATAAAGGTGGTAATAAGACAAAATACAAGAGCAACTATATCTTCATTACGATCACTGGAGAAAACAGAGAGAGCACGTTCCTCCAGTTCTTCAGTGTTTGCATCCTCTGAAATCTCAGTGGTTCCTTTACCGGCATCACCAGTTTCAATGGTTATTTTTTTTTCTTTATCACTCATAAGAGACTCCTTGATTGGAGGTTAATTTAGAACAACATCCTTGATCAGCCAGAGGACAACAAAGAAAGAAAGTGCTGCCTTGGTGATTCCTGCAATAACACCCATAACTATGGGCCATCCACCGGCCTGGAAAATGGCTTTTTTGGTAATCTGCATGCCAAGGCCAATTAAACCAAAAGCAAAGAACCAGATCATAAAGTCAGTGAGTGTTACAACAGTTTTGGATTTCTTTTTCACCTGTTTAACCGCATGTTTCAGAGCACTTTTGACTTCGGGAGATAATGTTATCTCTTTGCCTTTTGCGGCTGCAAGAGTACCCTGCAACTGTGTCATGCGTGCACGACCAACATGGTCAAAAGCTTTTTTGTCATTGCGCTCATCATAGTTGCCTGCAATCTGGTGCTGTTCAATAAGATTTGTCACTGCCTCAAGCTGTTCTGGCTTCAGGCCGCTGAACTCACTTTTTGCCATGGCATCCTGTAAGGTCACCAGCTCTTCCGGAGTGACCTGACTACGGTCATTATAGGATACATCTATGTATTTACCCTTATAATGGCTGGGTGGTGAAAACATACCTATTGAAGACATGAAAAAGAGAATTAAAAAGCCGATAATAAAAACTGGGAATTTATCAATTACAACGCTTTTGAAGCTTAACTTCTGTCCGGTTTCCTTACCAAACCATGTGGCAAGCACAAGAACAATAATAGGCAGAAAAAGAACTCGGGTAATATTGAAAATCTCGGCTACTTTCAGGGTTTCAATATCCACTGCATTAAAGGCAAGAGCAGCAGCAGCAACCTGAGCAGAGTTTAAAATTCCGGTTCCTGCCCATGCACCAAACTGAACCGGACTCATGCCGGCAAGTTTTCCGACGGTTGGGAAGACAAACATACAGACAATACCAAAGGTAAGAATGGTTCCAATGGTATAGGCCATTTCCGCAGATTTGGCTTTTACTACAGGTGCTACGGCAACAGTTGCCGAAACACCACAGACACCCATTCCCGCAGAAAGGACACCGGTCATGGATTTTGGCTGTTTAAATATGTTCCCAAGCCACAGCACCAGAAAAACAGTGCCGAGTACAAAAAAACCAACGAGAAAAACAGAATATCCACCAAGTTTTGCAAGCTCGGCAAATGAATACCGGGCACCAAGCATGATGACTCCCATTTTCAGAACAAAACGGGCACATTTAACTCCCGGACCTGCAAATTTGGGTATGCCCCAGGTGTTCGTCAATAAAACACCGGCTAGAATTCCCAAAACAACATAGTTTAGATTCAAAACCTTATAGATTTTAAAACCAAGTGTTGGCTCCAAACCTTTACTGACAATCTTCATTAATGGCTCTGCGTACCAGCGAATAGCCATGGCCATCAACAGAATTAAAACAATTCCACCAAGTGGCTGCAGAATAAATGTGTCAAGATTGGAGTTTCCGGGTTTTCTTACAGCGTTAACAAACGCGCCGAGAATGGCGATACAACCTATTACCAAGGTCATGGTGACCTGCAAATCCAGCGTTTTGTGGGTATGCAAATATTTCGCCATAGGCTCCAGGGCGCCTGATTGTACAATTAGTCCATACACAAGCAAAAACCCGCCCATGATAATGGTCGGCATCTGTTCTTTTAATTGTGACATCTAAGTCCTCCTTCATTTTTTGTGATAAGATTTCTTTCTTTTTTCCCATTATTGCTGTGTCAAACCTCCTTGATTTGTACTACTGCTTTCGGCTTTTGCGTCAATACGAGGCACAAAATAGCTACAGATAAGATTTAAAAGATAATAATAGGCAGCAAATCCACCTACGGTGAAGAGGAGACACATTACGGCCTGTGCGGGTGTAATGTCTCCGGAGTGAATAAAGTGAATAAGTGGATCAAAAAGGTTGGTTGTTGCCATCAGAGCACAGAGTCCAACTATGCCGAGTAAAACAAGTACTGGTGTCATAAAAGTGCGTTGCATCCTAATTTCTCCTCAGTTACTATTTTTTTATGTACGACATTGCCTTATTTGCAAACCCTGTTCCGGATTGCAATTAAAACAGACTAGCTTGTTAACATACCGGTATGACTGTACCAAAACCAAAACCAAAGTTACAAAATAGAGAAAATCGGGAAGACTGGTGCATCCGTTAGTTTACACATGGATACGGCGCGTGTATACTAATGGAAGCAGCGACCTTTTTACGATCTGCATTCGGAGCGCCTTACTATGAAAGATATTATCCGGGATCTGGCCGGCAAAGATCAGCACAATCTGAAACTGCAATTTCAAGTGGGTTTAGGCATCATACTCTTCTGCTTCTGCCTCTTTACTACGACCATTATTTATCATTTTCAGAAAAACCTGCTGAAGGAAGAGACTTTCAGGCAGACTGAACTGGTCATGGCTTCCCTGGAATCGACCCGCAGTTATATCCGTGAAGTATTGCGGCCACGCATGTATGAAGAACTGGGAGAGGATCATTTTATCATTGAAGCAATGTCCACCTCTTACATTACCCGGGTTATTATGGATCGTTTCAAAGATAGTCTGCCGGATTTCAAGTACCGGCGAACAGCCTTGGGGGCCAGGAATCCCAGTTTTGAAGCAAACCCACAGGAACGGGAAATGATAGATTATTTCCGTAAACACCCTGAAGAGCAGGAATGGCATGGATTGAAACGACTGGGCTCAGAACGATATTTCACCTTATATAGGCCCGTTATTTTCAAAAACTCTTGCCTGCACTGCCACGGAAATCCCGACGAGGCCCCATCGGCTATCACTACATCCTATGGGGAAGTGCGGGGATTTCATCGCAAAGCTGACGAAATCGGCGGCATTCTTTCAATTTCCATCCCTCTTGAAGAAAGTCTTGCTCAAATATGGAAGCGATCATTTCGGATGTTCGGTACCGTTCTGATTCTGGCATTGCTGCTTTACTCCACTATCTGGCTTCTCTTTCATCAGCTTATCATCATAAATCTGCGGGAACTTCTGGCACTTTTTCGGACAAATCTAAGTGACAGTGCCAAAGCACCGCTACCGCAAAGCATGAAGGGACACAAAGAAGAACTGGCAGAGATGTTTCGCAGTGCCAGAACACTGGTGCGAGATCTGCAAGACAGTCGTTTCCGACTTGTTGAGCATAGAGATAACCTGGAACTCACTGTGGCCGAGCGGACAGAGGCCTTGAAGCTATCAGAAGCCCAGGCCAGAAGCCAGGTAAAGAAAAGAAATATGGAGTTGATGCTGTACAATACGCTCACCGGCCTCATCACCAGCACGGAAACCCTGCCCACCATTCTGCACCAAGTCTTGCATGAAGTCCTGCAGGTCATTTCGGCAAAGGGCGCAGGCATCTATCTCCATGACAGCACAAAGATGACCTATACTTTGCAATGTACGGAAAATGCCCCCCTGCTGCCGAAAGAGCAGAATGAAATTGATCACAAGCAGATCAAAACCATTCCCGCAGAAGAGTATGACATGCTCAACATCAGTATCCCCCTCTATTGTCGCAATCGGCTGCCCGGTATTATGCTGATCACCGGACTCCGCTGCGAAATATTCAACGATGCCCTGCAGGAGCTCCTGCTCTCCATAGGTCAGCAGATCGGCCTGACCATCGAAAGCCTGCAAAACATGCAGAACCTGCGGCAAAGCAGCAAGCTGCTACAGTCTGTCTTTGACGGCATAAGCGACCCCCTTATCCTGCTTACCCCTGATGGCACATTACAGATGGCCAACCAGGCCTTTCTTGAGAGAAATAAGCTCTCCATGGATGAAGTAATAGGGCAGAGCATTGATTCTTTTTCTTCAAGGCAGCAGTGTCTCTTCAGCAGTCAACTGCAGGAGCTTAATCTGCAGGAGAAAAAACAGCAGACAAAAGAGGTTCAATTGGCTGACGGTTCACTCTTTGACATCTCTTTCTATCCAATCCTGAGCAATGACCATTCAGTCCAGGCCATTGTCTGCCTGGCAAAAGATGTGACCACCATCAAGGAAACAGAACAGCGTATTCAGCAGACGGAAAAACTTGTGGCTGTGGGTCAACTTGCAGCCGGCGTTGCCCACGAGATCAACAACCCCCTTGGGGTGATACTCTGCCATACGGATATCATTAAAGAGAACAATGAGGGCAATGAAGAAACGCTTCATGATATCATGATCATTGAGCGGCACACAGAAAACTGTAAACGAATAGTCGCAAACCTCCTTGACTTTTCCCGCAGCAGAGAATCCCGTATAGAGAGGCAGCTGGCATCCGTCAACGAAATCGTCGAAGGGGTGCTCTCCATGGTTGGCCAGCAGTTCAAGAAAAAACAGATTCGCCTGAACCGTAACCTGGACAAGACCTTGCCGCACTGCCAAATGGACAGCAGACGCATCCAGCAGGTGCTGGTTAATCTGATCATGAATGGTGTACAGGCAGTTGAGAACAGAGGGAAGATCTCCATCAGTACCAGAACGAAAGACAACCATGTACTCATAGAGATTGAAGATGATGGTCCGGGTATCAGTAAAGAGGTTCTGGATAAAATCTTTGATCCTTTTTTCAGTACCAAGGGACAGAGCAAGGGAACAGGGCTGGGCCTTTCCGTCAGCTACGGCATCATCCACGAGCATAACGGCGAAATCAAAGTGCAGTCAACTCCGGGCCATGGAGCACGGTTCACCGTTATAATACCACTATCCCGGAAGAGTTTGAATAATGAGTAAACCATGTTCGTTGTATTTTTGATTTTTTTCTTATCTGATAAACTCGTAAAAA
>DEIL01000041.1 GCA_002352445.1 Desulfobulbaceae bacterium UBA2775 | reverse complement strand
ACCATTCCTCATAAAAGTTTTCAGCCAAATACCACTTTCACAATTGTTTTCTTTACCATACAATACAATATCATGAAACCAATCCTGCTCCTCGTGCTCTCCTGTCTTCTTATCCTGACACTGCTCAATCCTGCGGTTTCCCGACAGACAGACAACTGCCACTGTTTTCGCGACCGCAGCTATGATCCGGCCCATAAGTTTGCCGCAGACGATTATCTTCTGACCACCAGCTTTAACTCGCTTATTGCTGCCACATTAAGGGTCTCAAAACGACAAATTGTCATGATGAAGATGAAAGGCGGCGTTGATTCCGATGAACTGCTGATTGCTCTTTACATTGCCGATAAAACACAAGCTCCCGTGGACACCCTGCTTGCCATCCGTGATAACGCAGGAAGCTGGCAGAGTATCCTGAGTTCACCCTCCCTGCAGCAAAGTACCGGCACTGATCTTGTTTTTGCCAAAATTGCTGCGGGAACAACGGGTTACGATCTTACCTCTCTTATAACTGATGCCATAATAAGCACGTACTATCATGCCCGACCGGAACTAATCAGCACCCTGCGCAGTGAAAACTTTTCAAACAAAGAACTCGGCCTGATTTTTGCTCTAAATAAACAGACCACAACCCCCGTGGAAGAAATAATTGATATGGCCAGGCAGAGGAAGATGAGTTGGAGTGAAATAGTCCACCATTTCAACCTTACCCCGGCCGAGGTTGGCAAAACAATACTGGGCAATCAGACTTGACAGGATTGCAACCCATGCTCAGACCTACAGCTCTTATTCTAACAGCCGCCCTCAGTTATTGACCTGAATCGCGACGGAAAAAACGAGGTTGTCTGCGTCTCCAACGTGGAAAAAGATGTTCCCTACGACACCAAAACATCACTCCATCATGGTTCTGGAAGGAGGATACGGTGACGGGTCACGTTCAGCCATACGGCTGCCGGGCTGGGAGAGAACCAACTTCTATGGCCCACAACCCGGGGCAATTACCTTCGTGACGGAACAGTCGGATTTGAAGCAGGCCGCTCACTTGCACCGACCTACCTGCTTCTTTTGAAGTGAGGTGAGAAAAAATCAACAAAATGAAATTTATTTCTGTCTGAATTCTTTGTGGCAGGAGACTTTACAATCAAGCAATCCTTGAAAAGCATCTTCGATTGCTTGCAGGTCTCTACCTTTCATGACAGTTTGAAATTGTCCAAGCCGATCCATATAATCGTCCATTGGCGTTCGCCATTCATTTGGACAAAGGCTGTCCATTTCATCGGATGTTGCTGTGAACTGCTCAACATCGTCTACCTGAGGGAGTTGACTATTTTTAAGATCCTTCTTTATAGCCAGTTGTATCGTACTTAACCGCTGCTTCACCGATTTAAATTTATCCTGTTGTTTTTTGTCTATAGTCATGATGTTGCTCCTTTTTATACTCTAGCGAATATTATTTTTTCGCTGATGTTTTTTCTTTTTCCCGAGTCATCTTGCATATTCGCCATTTTGTGTACTTCGCATAACGTTTGAACTTCCTCCGGAAATTTTTTCATTGACTTTTTTCTTTTATTTTAAATAATCCTTTAAATCCCTATAGTAGTTCTCCTGTGGCCCAAGCATAATCAGCTCTAATTCATTTTCTGTAAACCTGTATGACAAAAGGTACTGCGAGGATCTAATTTTGAATTTATGTACAAATACAGCCCGCAGATCTCCTTTCTTTTCTGTACCAATTCCAGGATCATTTGCAATTATTTTTATTTCTTCGTCAAGTGACTCCTTTTGTGTTTTCGTTAGCTTTTTTACTTTTTTTTCGAATATTCTCGATTGATAAATTTTCATGATTTCTTACCCAAAAGAATATTCAGTTTTTTCGCCTTGATCTAATTCCTGGATACCGATAAGCATTTCTTTAATAAGGTTATAGGTTAAATCAGGGTTCTCTTCTACGCACTGACCTATACTAGCCCAATGTTCAATTTGGCCTGTTAAAGATCTATGATCTATTTTGCTGTATTTTCGTGCAGCACTAAGGAGATTGTCAGATATTCTTACTGCTGTAGCCATTGTATTTCCTCCGCAATTTTTGTATTTGTTTTATATTATAATAAATCAAAACATAGCAAAATGCAATTGCGTTGTTTTGGGGGAAAAGGGGGGAAAAGGGGTCAGATTTACTTTTTGTTTTTCCTGGGACGGCCCGGCCCCTTATTTGAAACGAGAATACCCATTCTTTGGTAGAGTTCCTGACGAAATCGTTCACTGCCGGTCAATTGACCACGCTGCAACGCCTCTCTGATCTGTTTGATTTCATCTTCTGGTATTGTGTCACGTACATATTCTCCATATGCTTCTTGACGCCCACTCTTATTCGTTCCCAAAGACAGGTACGATTGATCAAAATCAACAACCGGATCTTTTTCCCCTTCAGCTTTGCAAGCATAGCTTGACCATTTATACTCGCCGGGAGTTGCGACCATACCATAAGCTACCGGATCGGCCTTCGAGTTTATTCACATATCGTGTCTGCCGACCGGCAACACGTTTCATCAACAGGGAAAGCGACTCGGGAATCTCATCAGGATCT
The DNA here is from genome assembly GCA_002352445.1 of Desulfobulbaceae bacterium UBA2775. Classification (GTDB taxonomy): domain Bacteria; phylum Desulfobacterota; class Desulfobulbia; order Desulfobulbales; family Desulfocapsaceae; genus Desulfomarina. Next base: position 1,647 of record DEIL01000041.1, on the reverse strand, counting down.
ATAACAATATGAACATGATTGGTCATCAGGCAATAGGCGTAAATACTGCAGTCAAATTCTTTTTAAAAATGGATTAGATTTTCCCGGGAATAGTTGTAATCGTCGCCTGAAGCAAAAACACTCTGCCGGTTATGGCCACGTTGAACAACATGATGCGGTGTATTCGGGAAGAGTATGTATAATGGTCGAGGCATACTAAACCCTAACACAATACTCTAGCAGGCTCAAGAAAATAAATCTGACCCCTTTTCACCTTNNTGCTTCTGGAAACAGTGGAGATATACTCGTACCAAGGTGCGAAATCTCCTCAAGTTGGGAACGTACAAAAGGGAGGCAATACTGACAGCATTGTGCTGAAAGGGGCCATGGCACTTAGCCAGAACCCTGGCTACTCAGGCCGGTATGACCAATAAATGGTTGGCGGAACAGGGGTTGATATCTGTAAAAGAACAGTGGGTGAAAATACACTACCCGGCTTCGGCCCGGTGACCTTAATGAAACGCCTTGTGCGGACCCGCATGCAGGGTGTTGTGGGGGCCTGGGGGAGAAAAAACCCCGGCTACCCGATTAGCCCAATGATTCCAGCATGCTCAAAAATTCAGTAGGTGTAAATACTGGAATTTTTGTATTTTTAAAGTCTTTTATATTTCTTGTAATGATGTACTCTGCTCCGGCATGCCTTGCAGATTCATGCAGAACTGAATCTTCAAAATCTGTAAATTTTGATTTTAATGCATTTTCAATCACTAGCCTATTAACTGATGCTATTTCAAATAGTGCTATTATAGAGTTAATGCTTGTAATTGCATTTTTTTTATCTAAGTTCTTGGATAAAAGATAATAAATTGTTGTTACGGTAGTAGCACAAAGAAAACCATTTATTTCTGATCGTTCAACCTTGGACATTAAGTATGAGGCATGTTCAGAAAATGGTTTACGATCTAAAAGAACATCTAGAATGATATTTGTATCAAAGAGTACTATCATAGATATTTTTCTTCCAGATGATTTTTGTAGTCATTTTCTGAAAATTTTGAATCTTTCAATATTCCTCTTAGTGATTGAACGGTTGGAGTGATAGAACTGCTATCCTTTAATTTTTCGTTTTTAATAATTACGAAAAAATCTGACACAATTTTCGAGACAGATTTACCTGTTTGAGCGGAATACTTTTTGGCCGATTCTATTAAATGATCATCCAGTCTTAATGTGAGTTTTGTATTCATGCCTCACCTCCCCTCCTTGTGGTGACGGACTATTTTATAAATACTGTACGTCATTAGGCCAGAATTGTCAATCATCAAGAGAAAAAGGGGTCAGATTTACTTTTTGTTTTTCCTGGGACGGCCTGGACCCCTTTTTGTTTTTTTCCTTTATACAATTTGTATCTAATATTTAATCTTTTGCCACATTAACAAGCTTCGGAGCCACCCATTTACCTTCAAGTGCCTCTGACTTTGGACCATAAAGTCTCAAGACGGCATAAAAAGGTCCATCTGGGGCAGGTAACCAGTTTGATTCCAGCTCTTTACCTGGAGACTCTTTTTGCATATAAAGCGTTAACGAGCCATCTTTGCTGAGTACAAATTGATCCATCATAGGAGAATTAAGAAGGTACCTGTTCAGAGGGTTATCTATAAGCAGTTG
>DEIL01000098.1:2657-3184 GCA_002352445.1 Desulfobulbaceae bacterium UBA2775 | reverse complement strand
GGCCGAACTAAAGATTGCTGAAGCATATTATATAACAAAACGTTATGAAGAAGCGGCAATCGCTTTTAAAGACTTTTTGGAACAGCACCCCAACGATTTTCGCGCCGCCACAATTCTCTATCGAATGGGGCTCAGCTATTATCAGCAGATCCTTTCTCCAGACAGGGATCAAACCAGCACCGAAAATGCACTCCAGAGCTTTAGAGAACTCATCAGACAGTTCCCGAATGATCCCCAATCACAGGAAGCGGGCTATCTGGCTCAGCGTTGTAGAACCCGTCTGGCAGAGCACGAAGTTTATGTCGGCAGATTCTATCTGAAAAGAAAACAGTACAAACCAGCCATTCAGCGCTTGGAAGGAATTTTAGAATCTTTCCCTGAATATTACTATCGCGATGAAGCCTACTTCTATCTCGGCAAAGCTTATCTGCAAACAGCACAACCAGAGAAAGCCAAAAGTATCTTTAACCAACTTTTTGAAGAGTTTCCAGGTAGCGATTATGTTGAGGATGCGCAAAAATTGCTGA
>DEIL01000098.1:0-2535 GCA_002352445.1 Desulfobulbaceae bacterium UBA2775 | reverse complement strand
CAATATTTTTCCTTGACTTGATTGTGCGCAACATTATATAAGAAACGCTGTTCTTTTAATGCCGATTTAATGACTGTTCTGGTGGTCTTTCCACCTTATGAAGAATATTCATAACTCTTTGATATCACAAATAAAATTTGTTTTTCAGGGTTTCAGAAAGCCATTTCTAACTGCTGTTTTAACAGCGTATTCCAAGCAGTACAAAAAGTATTGCTGGATCATTCACAGGAGGAGAGAGAATGTCCGATTACGGAACACTTCAAGATCGCGTACGTCGTAAGTCCTTGCTCAGCAAGGTAGTGAAAGCAGAAGATTGCATCCAGCACTTCAAGTCTGGTCAGAACCTTCTCTGGTCTGGTTTTACTCCAGCCGGTTATCCCAAAGCTGTTCCTATGGCACTAGCGGATCACGTAGAAGCCAATAATCTACAGGGGAAAATGAAGTTTAACCTCTTCATCGGCGCTTCTGTAGGTGCTGAAACTGAAGACCGTTGGGCTACTCTTGACATGATTGATCGTCGCTGGCCATATCAAACTGGTAAAAACATCGCCAAAGGAATCAACGCTGGTCGTATCCGCATGGGTGACAAGCACCTTGGCCTGTTTGCTCAGGACATCAGCTACGGTTTCTATACCGAAAATGGTCGTTATGATGTTGCTATCATTGAAGTTTCTGATATTAACGAAGATTGTGGCCTGGTTCTGACTTCATCTTGCGGTATCATCGCTGAAGCCATCGCTCTCTGCGACAAGATCATTATCGAAGTTAACACTGGACAGCCTTCATTTGAAGGTATTCACGATATTCACATGCAACAGAAGCCGCCACATCGTGCTCCTTTCCTGATCACCGAAGCACACACCCGCATCGGAACTCCCTATGTTCCTTGTGATCCAGATAAGATTATTGCTATTGTCGAGTCAAAGCATCGTGACAAAGGTCGTGCTTTTGCTGGTCAAGATGCTACTTCTGATGCAATTGCTGGTCACCTGATGGAATTCTTTGCTCATGAAGTCAAAATGGGTCGTTTGCCAGAGAATCTACTACCACTTCAGTCTGGTGTTGGCTCCATCGCTAACGCTGTGGTTGGCGGTCTTGCGAATGGTCCTTTCACCAACCTCAGCGTCTTCACCGAGGTTCTGCAGGACACCATGCTCGACTTCTTCGATTCAGGCAAATTGAACTTTGCTTCGGCCTGTTCTCTTTCTCTGTCAGAAGATCCTGGATTCCCACGTTTCTTTGACAACTGGGACAAGTATTTTGACAAGATTGTTCTACGCCCACTGTCAATCTCCAATGCCCCTGAGCCGATCCGTCGTCTCGGTTGTATTGCGATGAACACTCCAGTTGAATTTGACATCTATGCACACGCTAACTCAACTCTCGTTGGCGGCACCCGGATGATCAATGGTCTTGGCGGCTCAGGTGACTACTTACGTAACGGTTACCTGAAGATTATGCACTCACCATCAACCCGCCCGAGCAAAACAGATCCACATGGTATCACTTGTGTCGTACCAAAAGCTCCACACGTGGATCATACTGAGCATGATCTTGATGTTCTGGTTACTGAGCAGGGTCTAGCTGATTTACGTGGTGTGGCTCCTAAAGACCGTGCCAAACTGATCATCGAGAAATGTGGTCACCCTGAGTACAAGCCAATCCTGAACGATTATCTGGAAATGGCTTCCAAAGATTGTCTCGCACGTGGCGTTGGTCACGAGCCGCAGCTTTTTGACCGTGCCTACAAAATGCAGCAGAACCTTGCTGAAAATGGCACTATGCGGATCAAGAACTGGGACATCAAAATCGACCTTTGCGAATAGATTGAAAGGGCGAACTGCGTTCGCCCCAACATTATGCAATAAAATGGCCTCGCCGGTTTTCCGGTGGGGCCTTCTTTTTTCTCAATCTGACATAGCCACCAAGTCACGAAGGCACCAAGAAAATCGGATTCAAAAACATTAACGCGGGGGCGGAGAGATGCAGAGAAGAGCAAAAGCTAAAATAGCTTTTTAGCTTAAATCATGAACATAGCCAAACCAGATTCAATCTTTGGTTTTCTCTCCATTTCTCAGCGATTCTCCGTTAAAAAGTTCTTTGCTCTCACCAAACCGATTCGCGCATATAAATCAACCGCTGATTCCCTTTAAATATACCAAAAGTCGCTTTTGCCATCGGATTGTTTCCACCCGGCTGCAACCATTCCATATTTGCTCCGGTTGCTTGGGACAGATCGAGAGTCAAGTCGACACTGCCATCATTTCCCACCCCTGGAGCACTCAGATTCAAACTATTACCAATCCCAGAAAGCAATGATCCATTTCCAGATACGGTTGTATCACCTGACACCAGATTCCCCTGGAAATTACTGAGGAGCAGGTTCAGGGAATCATAGGCAGTACAGTTATCCAGAGAGTTGAGAACAAATCCTGCTCCATCATAATATTCAGTCAGTGCAGGAATTGTCAGTGGCAAAGTCTCGGGACCGTAAGCATTCTGCAATTGCATCTGCCCATAGCGAATATCTGTTCC
>DEIL01000053.1 GCA_002352445.1 Desulfobulbaceae bacterium UBA2775 | reverse complement strand
GGTCACCACCGACACTATTTCCCGATGGGAAAATCGTAGATATCCAAGTATTAAAATGGAAAATGGCCTTAAGTTGGCTGAAGCTCTCGGCATCGAACTTGAAGATATATTAGAAATAGAAGATGTGAAAACGATAGAAGCCCAGATCCACACTCAGGCGAAAGATACTATTGTCAAACAAGCAATTACCTCCGAGGCTAAAGAGCGCTCAGTACATGTTTTTAAGCTTCCCTGGCCTCTGCTCATTCTCTCGGCAACTCTGTTTATAATTATTTTCGGATTTCTTTTTTCTTATTTTAATATGCACCCCGGTGCCTACATTTCAGCAGAACGGATTGCCCCTGGCCATTCTGTTGCCGGTCAACCTCTTCCTGTTCTTATCAAGGTGACAGATGGAACTGATGACACTACGGCGATAATTATAAAAGAAGAAATTCCTGACGGGGGAAACCTTATCTCCAACTCACCAAAAACGACTGGCAAGAGTGGGAAAAATAGAGAAATAAAGTGGCTTAAAAAAGTAAGAGGTGAAACCACTTTTGCTTACGTCATCACCATTTCCGGAGCCAATGGTCAAGACATTTTACTGAAGGGGACAATAGCTAACAGCGGAGAACTTGAAAAAGTGATTTCTGGTTCGAGTAAAATCGTAATCAGCAACTACCACTGGGCAGATTCCAATCAAGACAATGTTATCAGTGATAAAGAAATACTCATAGTCTACGATTTATACAGTGAAATTAAAAATCTTAATCTTGATATCGATGCGATAGAAGAAATGTGGCTTGGCTCCGGGTATAGGTGGAACCAGGATTCAAATAGCTTTAAGGTTATTGACTAGCCCAGTTTTAAATTGAATCGATTTTCCTTGGAGCATAATGTTATGAACTCTTTTTTTATATATATTCGAAATAATAGAAAATTACCGAATGTCATACTTATCTGTTTACCTTTACTTCTTCTTTTTGGTTGCAGTATCGCCTATGCCAGCGGATATATCACCGGCGACTATGTATCTGCCGAAGGAAAAACCATTATCTTGCATTTGAATATCAAAAGTAATTCCCCCGTAAATATTATCGTTGAACAGTATCTCTCCCCTGGTAACAAAATTATTGGAACCCGGCCACAGGCGAGTAAGGTTGATCAAAATGGCGAAAAAGTAAAATGGCTTTTTCGAAACGTAAAAAGCGGCAAAAAAGAGGTTACAATAAAGCTTGGAAGTTCCCTTAAGGGCAATGTCAGTGCAATGATTCGGTACAGGAACCGTCAATCCGGAGAATTTACAGAGCTTTTTGTAGCCCCATAGAAGTTTAGCCATAAAAGTTGATTAAACCCACATCGGCTGCATATACCTCCATCCACAATAAATCAATGTAAGGGTGTGCTGTTCAACAGCTGGGTAAAACGCAATACGGATTGTACTGTTCTAATGTCCTTGATGGGAAGTGGTTTGACAAAGGATTTCATTCTAAGCTTCCGATTCTGGATTCGACAATACAATTCAACAGAAAAGCCAACTTCAATAGAACCCTTTTTAATTATTTGCAGACAGTTGAACCCACCCCCTAACCTTCTATACCCCCTTGACTAGAGAAATTTTTAAATTTCATCCTCAAACGATTTTCTATATGATCCTACCAGCCCGCCTGTATGATCACTCTTGAGGTGAAGGTGTTCTTATCGATCTGTTTTTCTATGTCTATTTTTTTGTTCATTCTTTTCTGGGGCTAAATGCCTACTATTTTACACCTGGGTAACATTTTATAATCATGACAATGTCTACCAGATGTCGGGTGGCTGATGCCCTATATCACCACATGTCCTCTGGAAAATTCACTGGTGATATCGTACAAAAGAGAGAAGGGAAGCAATTTCTCTACAATCCAAACAGAGGGGGAAAAAATGAAACGATTACTCGTCATGCTTTTTGTAATTGCAATGTTTTCTGTAAAAGTTCCACAAGTAAACGCCCATGACAGTAGGCCCGGTGGAGTCATTCTAGGAACAGGTACCGGCGCTATTGTTGGCCATGCCATCGGGCACAATGCGGAATCAACAATCATTGGCGCGACCCTGGGGGGTGTTCTCGGCTTAATAGTCTGTAATGAAATCGGAAGACATCATCACAAACCTTTAAAGGTTCATCACTACAGACCCCGCCCCTACAGGGATAGATATTATAAGCCCAGGCGGCACTACCGTAGACCACATTTTACAAAAGGTCGCCGACATCATGGTTATGGCCATTCTCGTAATCACCATTACCGGTAAAGGCAGTGTCAATCATGTCGGTGCAAAAGTAAAGTTTCTGTCACATCACGTACCGACATGATCTCTTTTCAGCCACCTAACCTTCATAGTCTTAGCTATTTTCATATACACCCATTCTCAATATTTCAATTTATGCTCCGAAGCATTTTTTGGTGTTAACTGTCCTCCAAATACTATACTAGACTTACAGGAAAATTCCTCCCTGAAGTCCTGAAGGATAAACTATGGGTTTTCTAGTTATAAATGCTATTTACCCCTAATGAGGTGAAAAGGTGTTTTCTGATAATCTCTTGAGATGACTGAAAAGTAGAATTACGAAAACCTACTCACAACTAATCAACGTGTAAAACGTTAGTATATATGTTGATCCAGGGAAAAGTAAATTCTCCTCCCACCAACAAAACTGAGTGTCTTATTAGGTTAGAATGGTCGGAAATCTTTTTGCCAGCATTGTCTTTCCCGATCCAGGAGGTTCTTTGAGAAGGACATTATGCCCTCCCGATCCGGCTATCTCCAGTGCTCTTTTTACATGGTTCTGCCCCCTGATCTCAAGAAAATCAATGAATATCCTGACTGCCGGGTCAGGGCATCCGGTGCTAATGGAGGAACCGGTGGAAGTGAGGAAACTGTGATTACCTCGATACCCGGTGGTGCCACCTGGGCTGTCAGCGGTCACCTGAAACTGTCTATTTCCTGACCATCTGAAATTGTTTTCTTTTCTTCCCAAATGGCTGGATAGATAACCTTCACGAAATTAATTTCTTCTGAAAAAACCCAGAAAACAATTTATAAAGGCACTAAATAACAGCACTCTATAAATAGCGTGCTTTAAAAAACCCAAAAAAATCCGATAATTATTATTCTCAAACCATTTTTTTGATGTGAAAAAGGAGACATTTTGTTTAATAACTCTGGTTCATTTTTATACAAATTCAACTTACCATGATTCATATCAGAAAAAAATAAGGGTTCGAGAGTCAGATTTATGGATGTATTAACAGTTGCGCTGCCGTTTATAAAAGTTATTTGTGCCTTTTGTCTTATGCTGGTTGGAATAAGGAACAAACTTGGGCTTGCCTTTCCTATCCTGGCGGGAGGATTGGTGATGGGGCTTTTGTTTGGCCTTTCCGTTTCGGAATTGTTTATCACGAGCAGTATGGCGCTGCTTCAGGAAAAATTTCTTTTTCTGGTGGCCATCGTCGGTTTGATACTTTTTCTCTCTGATGCTCTTGAAAAATCCGGCCAGTCGACGCGCCTGATGGACGCGTTGTCCGGCTATCTTGTACAGCCGCGTTTGCGATTGATATTTTTCCCAGCACTGATCGGTCTCCTGCCAATGCCAGGCGGGGCTGTATTTTCAGCTCCCATGATCAAAGCGGTCAGTTCTGACATGGCTCTCGACAATGAAACCAAGGTTGTTATCAACTACTGGTTCAGGCATGTCTGGGAGATGGCCTGGCCGTTGTACCCCGGTATAATACTAACGGTTGCTCTTGCCGATATACCAGTTACTGCATTTATTTCCAGGTCCTGGCCCGGTGTAGTGGCGATGTTTGGTATCGGCTGGTTCTTCTTTTTAAGAGCAGGAGTGTTGAACTCCGAAGGCCTGTCTTATAAGCCTGCGACAGCCAGAGCAAGCTATGCTGAAGTGATAAAGGAAGGTCTGCCGCTGGGAATTGCTATCGTTGGAGCAGTTGGACTGGAAATGCTAATTTCGGCAACAGGTTCTCACATTCCTTTTGAGTGGGGAGTCATTATTGCTCTAGCAGGAGCAATCTTCTGCATTATGATCCAAAACCGGTTGGGCCTCAGGTTTCTATTTGCAGTATTGAAGAAGAGAAGCTTATGGCTGATGCTTATGGTCATAGGAGCAATTTTTATTTTTAAAGATGTGATGCAGGACGCCGGCATAGTCGAGGCAATGGCTTCAGGAGCCGGTGGTGGTGCAGCTCTCTTTGCCGCTGCTGTCTTTCTACCCTTCATGGTTGGGGTAGTGGCCGGGATTAATGTCGCTTTTGTCGGAGCAACTTTCCCCCTGCTGATTGGACTTCTCAATTCTTTGGGAATGGAAGGACAGTTGATTCCATATTTGGTTCTCGCCTCCTTTGCCGGTTTTAGCGGAGTGATGGTGTCTCCAATTCATATCTGTTTTGTACTCACATGTAACTATTTTGAGACAGATCTTATACGAACCTGGCGCAAATTGATCGCTCCTTCTGTCTGTTTCAGCCTGACGGGAGTCTTATTATTCTGGTTTCTTCTCAGGTAGTCGTGGATCGAACTTTTATTTCCAGTCAGTACCACTGTGTTCCCTTGACCCGAAGCAATCTCTTCACATATAATTAGGTTAGAAGAAAATAATTTTAAAATGATAAAGCCAAACTTGTCGAAAGACAGGGACGGAAAGCCACGGGTCTATTAGATCGCCGGGTTGCCTTTGAGATAGGTGACTCGGCTTTTTTTGTGGTTTCTCAGTGATGTTTTCGGCCTGACAAACTTTTTAGGCCGGGGCAATACAGAAGAAAGGAGGATGATATGTATAAAAAAATTATGGTGCCATTGGATGGTTCTGATCTGGCAGAATGCGTACTCCCACATGTTGATGGATTTGTAACAGGTTTACAGGGCGAAACAATCATTTTTGTGACGGTCATAGAACCTACGCCTACTCATTATTCGGAGATGGGCAGCGATATCGACCCGCATGTTTTTGAAATCATGCAAAAAAACACAAAGATGGTTGACGAAGAGAGAATTTCTTATGCTGCAAGGTATCTTAAACAGGTAATAAACCAGATTAAACAGGATGGGGTTAAATTCAAGGCGGAAGTTCTTGTCGGACAAGTCGCAGACAGACTTGTTGATTATATCGACGCCAACAAAATCGATTTGGTGCTTATCGCAACTCACGGTCGTTCCGGCATCAGTCGCTGGGTGCGGGGGAGTGTTGCAGACAGAGTTTTACGGTCTTCACACGCTCCTGTTTTAATGGTTCGGGCAGACGACAAAACAAGCAGAGAGAAAGTATAAGACGTTTAACCTGTTATACATATTTTATCTGCCCGACTTTTCCGCAACAGCATCTGAAGGTCGTTATAGAATGTTGGATACACACAGGGAGAATGCATACTACTTCAATGTTCAACGCTATTTTGTATCTCTGGTTATCTGCTTTATAAATTCAGACATAAGTTTTATTACAGCTGGTTGTGCTTCCACGTGTGGAACATGCGCACAGTCTTTTACTATTTTGAGATGGACATAACCTGAACATTTAGAAGCGATAGAGTTGACTTGATCTTTTGAGCCATACTGATCATTACTCCCTTGAATCGCTAACAGAGGAACTTCAACACTTGGCAAAAGATATTCAATGTTCCAGTATCTGAACTAATCAGTAAGCCATGTTTCTGACCATGCCTTGAAAATAGCTTCTGTTTTTTCTCCATGATATTTCACTAACCCCCTCAGCTTTCCTCTATCCCAAGCCTCATCTGCAACTCTAATTCCGGCCACTGTTTTAGCATCAACAAAGACATGAGCCGCCTCGGTTATAATACCTTTCAGGAAGTCAGTTACTCTACGTAATAATTCCGGAAAGTTACTCCACATAGCGGCACATCCCAAACCTTCGTACAGATATACAAGATAAGGCATATTCGTGTTGCCTGGGATTAATTGGTAATAGATGCTGTGATCCTTATCGAGTGACAGTTCTGGCAATGACTTCTCCTTCTGAGGTTTACTGACTAACACCCATGAAATGATTTTCACAACAAAGCATGAAAGTAATGTGACAGGGATTCGGAGGAGTGTCGCCAGACGTTTGAGGAATATTCCTGAAAAACCAGGGTTATTAATGCTGTGAGAACAGCTTTTGAATGATAGATCCAAGGAAAGGAATTCTACCACAAACACCAAACTTACTTCTCCGTATCCAGGAAATAAATTTGGTATTCATGGCTTTGCAGGAAATTTCGTGAGATCTAACGTAATTCCCAATACTTGTAATCAGATTAATGTTTCTTGAAAGTGAATCTCTGTCCCCCAAGACTCAATTCAAACATAGCACCACCTTTTGTGATACTATAAGTTGCCATACCCTTATGATAATCAGTCTTGCCAATTTTAGCGTTATTTTTCCCACCACTTGCTCCCGCAGAGCTTCCACCGGTATTAGCAGATGCACCAGCTGCAGCTGTTAATACTGTAGCCTGGGCCTCGGCACCGAACTCGAATTTGCCACTGATGAACTCGGAGAGCGATCGTTTGTCTTCGAAAAAAATGACTTGGCTAAAACCTACACCACCGAGTTGGAAGCCAATAGTCGCCTGGCTCATATCTGTGTCGCCGATGTACGCACTTTTCTCATAAACACGACCCTTACCGAAAGCTCCACCAACAACTATTCCCCCTTTACCGATGGTTGGGAATAGTGCATATCCATAAGCACTATTAAACATGTCAGAAATACCTGCATTTTCGAACATTGTTTTTGTATCAGAGAATTTATCCGCCCAGGCCGAGGTAGATGCAAATGATATTAACAGGGTTAGCAACGCAGTACGTAAAATGAATTTCATGATTAGTCTCCTTTATAATTGGATGGGTGAGGAAATGGCTAGGATCTAGGATGGCTCCTTTTCCATAAATAT
>DEIL01000045.1 GCA_002352445.1 Desulfobulbaceae bacterium UBA2775 | reverse complement strand
CCTATTATCGTACCATAATTGTTATCAATCATGCTTTTTAGAACTGCCCTGACCATATAGTATGTGCCCTTCATATTGTAATCCATCAGCGTGTCCCATTCTTCTTCGGTCAAATCCACGGTCTCTTTGAACAGAGCAATACGTGAGCAGTTAACCAGCACATCAATTTTGCCATATTCTTTTAAAGCTGTATCGATTACCTTGCCGACCTGTTCCCTGGAACGGATGTCAGCACCCATTCCTACCACATTATCTATCTCAGAAGCAAGCTGTTCCGCCAACTCTTTCTTCAGGTCCGCTATGACAACATTATATCCTTCTCTTGAAAACCTTTCACAGATTGTTTTGGCGATATCCCCGTTGCATCCAAAAATCACCGCATTCGATTGTTTCATTTTACATTCCTCCTTCAATACCTAGCCTTAAAAGAAGCTCTGATTTAGGCCTGCCCGTTTCCCAATCCCATCTTCGAGCTTTGTAATATTCACCTAAGGCCTGCTCAAAGTCGTTTTTTGGCGTTTTTCCAGCAGTACCTCCAGATTTAAGAGGTTCAAGGACGATTTTAGGAAGGTAATCATCCTTCCTGCTAACACCAAATTTATTGTTCAGAACTCTTTTGAGATTAAAGCTGCGTTCTCCTATCTCGTTTATTTTTGCAGCTGAAATATCCCACCCAGTTACGTAGCTCAGAAGTAGTGAAATTTGTTTCGCTTTATAAAATGGAAATATGCATATGATTGCGGCGTTCATAACTTCCAAGAAATTTTGATGTTTCGCGATTTGCCCGCTTTTTCCCAGAAGAGTGAATCGGTCACCTGAGACTATGCCGAGATCTTCATCCTCAAACATCCCCCTATCGACCTCCATAAAGTTGCTTCTGTTGTGGCAGGCTCCCCTGGGACCCGTCGCGTATACGATAGACATGCCATAGAAAGCCCTTGGATCATGCATTGGTACCTCAAGTCCTTTGACTGTTGCAGCTAACTCCCTATCCACACCAAGTTTCTCTGCCAATCTAGATACGCCTTCTGCCAGAAGATCACCCCAACCCCTTCTTTCCGACGTCATCTTCAATAGATTTAATATCCACTCGTCATCTCCCCATTTCAGTCCGTTTTCATTCAAGTCCCGCTTCAGCAATCCTTTTTCGGATAGATAGGTCGCAAAGGATATTGTAACTCCTGCGGATATTGAATCCATACCGAGATCATTGCAAAGGTGGTTAGCTTCAACAATTTTCTGAAGATCATAGACACCGTTCATTGCACCTAACGCAGCGATTGTCGCATACTCCGGGCCGTCTATTACGCGCCCATCGATAGTCACGCGTCTACCGCAAGCAATCGGGCAAGCAAAGCAAGCTTTTGCTTTAACCTGAAATTTTTCATTGAGCGCCATGCCGGTTATCTGATCTGCTGGAAACTCATTTTCAGTAAAATATTTTGCTGGGACGTCACCAAGATCCATGCCCATTTCAGTGTAGATTGCCGTTCCGTATCCTCTCATGGCACTCGTAACAGCTGACTCACGAAGTTCATTCCGAAGGGAGCGAACATACTCTCTAAATTCCTTTTCTTTGGCTGGTACAGGTTTAAGATTACCTTCAACACTTATCGCTTTGAGTCTCTTGGATCCCATTACAGCTCCAAGCCCGGTTCTACCGGCGGCTCTACCCTCATCGTTCATGATCGCAGCGAATCGAACCATGTTTTCTCCTGCTGGACCAATGCAAGCAACCCGACACTTGGGTTTGCCTTTCCTGATGATCTCCTGAGTTTCGTAAACGCCCTTTCCCCAAAGATGCTCTGTATCTTTTATTGTAGCATTTCCATTTTCAATTTCGATGTAGACTGATCTATCTGATTTTCCTGTAATGATGATTCCATCGAAACCAGAATGCTTCAAGGTAGCTCCCCAAAATCCACCCGCTGTAGCTTCGCCCCATATGCCAGTTAAAGGCGACCTTGCGCCTACTGCATGTCTCCCTGAACATGGAGCCAGTGTTCCAGTTAAAGGTCCTGTCATAAATATCAATGGATTTTCAGGCCCAAGAGGGTCTGTAGCAGAGTCCATGATATCATATGCAAGCCTAGCGGCAAGAGAGCACCCACCTATATACGATTTTGCTAAACTCATATCTAATGACGAGAATGCAATCTCTCTTTCAGATAAATCCACCTTAAGGAGCTTGTTGCAGTATCCTGAGAACATGTCCATCACCTCGCTCTGGTTTGTTGCTTTCGTTAAACGCTGTAAACCAGAAACTACAATAAATAAAGTCTGTTAGTTGACTATAAACTTTTCTCAAATGGTACTTCGAGTTTAAGACATATTTTACATTATAGTTCAACCTTGCAAGTATCTTGGTATTCTGCTGTTGTCCTGCTCTTCAGACCCTCTTCAATATACTTATCAGAAAAGTAAATTCTTAAAGGGTAAAAAACTATTACATTTTTGACCTCTTCCCTATTTTGAAGAAATCTAATGTTGTCCTCTATTTCTTTCAAGGTGTGTCCGTAAAGTTGCATTATGATTATGGATGAATTTTTAATTTTTTGCTTAAACCAGTAATTATC
>DEIL01000256.1:2787-4378 GCA_002352445.1 Desulfobulbaceae bacterium UBA2775 | reverse complement strand
CTTTGCTATTCCGTCATTCCCGCGTAGGCGGGAATAACGGTTTACAACACCATTTTATATTAAAAAGCCAACAACCTGTCCAGGTTGTTCTTCAGATATTCCAGATTGGTAATAATCGGGTTATTGTTCGAGTCACGACCACGAATGATCGTTTCGTCGATAAATTGAGCTGCTTTTGCCTTGGCATCGTCCATATCCTCCCCCCAGACCAGTGCCAGGGCAAGGTTGGGGTCAAAATCGCTCGGGATGGGGTAGGGTCTGTCAAACGGCACATGAGAGTATACTACAGACCAGTCGTGATCGGGAAATGTAAATTCGGTGATGGTTCCGATCCAGGGTGCAAACCCCCGGCGTGTATCCTCTGCGACAATACGCAATTCAATAGATGCTCCTTTAAATGTAACATCATTTTGATTATAACCGATCTTTTCCCCAAGCCCTATGCGGATCTGCTCACGGATCAGATTGGGGTGTTCATCACTGAGATAACTTATCCGGGCAGAGACATCATTTTCAACCTGGATACGTGTGTTTACTTCGAGGAGATATGGTTGGCCTGATCTGCTGACTATCCATTCCCAGGTGCCGACGTTGTCATAGTCGACGTGGGCTGCCAGTTTCAGGGAATATTCGACTATCTGGTCAAGGAGTTTTTTTTCATCGAAATCGTATTCGAAACAGGAGTCGTGGAAACCGGGAGCAGCTTCAACACGTTTCTGCCTACCGGTTGACTGTATTGTGCAGTTCCTTGATCCGAAGTGGATACGTTCACCATGCCTTGAGCATACAAGCTGAACTTCCAGGTGGTTATAGTCTCGTAAACACTGCTCGATGAGTACGCCTCCATCTCCAAACTGCCGCTTGGCATAATTCTGCAGCTGCCTGTATATCCTCCGGAACTGTTCAATCTCGGTGACCTCTTCAATACCCATTCCTCCACCTCCGGCCGCAGCTTTCACCAGGATTGAAGGGTTGTCAATTCCCTCCTCTCCCTGTTCTGCAAGGAGCCGGGCTGCAATCTCTTCTGCTTCCATCTCGTTGTAAATAGGATAATCCGTACCCGGTATAGTCGGGATCCCCAACTCGTTGGCAACTTTTTTGGTATTGATTTTATCACCCAGATCACGGATTACCTGCCAGTTCGGACCAATAAAAGTGAGACTGCGGTCGCGGATGGTTGCTCTTCTGGCAAAACGGAAGTCTTCCGAGAAAAAGCCGTATCCAGGGTGTATTGCGGTACAGCCTGTATGATCGGCCACTGCAAAAACATCATTGGGCTCTGTATAACTCGTTATCCGCCAGGCATTTTGTCCTTCGCCAGTAGTTATGTTACGTTGAACATGCTCAGAGTCCTTATCAGCATCTGTGTAAACAACAACGTAGTCGAGACCCAGATCCTTACATGCATTCATGATACGAACCGCGATTTCACCACGATTGGCTATGAGAACCTTTCCTTTCAAATTTTCCACCATTCTGTTATTCCCGTCTGCACGGGAATGACGATTGAAATGAGTTTTTACGACGCCATCAGAGTTTTATGATTTTGTAAAAAGATTATTCGAGGTTACAGATGGCTAAGTCAAAAAGT
>DEIL01000256.1:2528-2682 GCA_002352445.1 Desulfobulbaceae bacterium UBA2775 | reverse complement strand
TGCTGATTAGAAAAGTAAAAATGTGAATTTTTATCTTGGACCGGTGCTTATAACAAAGTTTTTTTCAATTTGCCTTTTCTACCGGGCTAATTATTTGTATATCACACTGAAGAAAGTAATTTTGACTGATATGATGGGCGTTGAGCCACAGGCG
>DEIL01000256.1:0-2501 GCA_002352445.1 Desulfobulbaceae bacterium UBA2775 | reverse complement strand
GTCTACGCTTATCGGAAGTTCCAGATGCTGGTTACAGAAAGTCATACAAAATTCTCAAATGGAAAACGATACAGTAACTGAAGAACAGGATCCCACACAACAAAAATCTATTCTGTCAAAACTGTGGTCATTTATCAATTTCAGGAGACCCGGTACAAAAGAAGACCTTGAGCATGAAATTCAGGAGCTTCTTGAAGAGGGTGAGGAACACGGCTTAATATCAAGCCTGGAAGAGAAGATGATTAGTTCTATCTTTGATTTCAGAGAAACCCTGGCAACAGAAATCATGACACCGGCTGCAGAGGTCGTCTCTTTTGATGAGGCTTCCCCTGTCTCTGAACTTATCGATATTGTAATTGATAACGGCTTGACACGAATACCCGTTTACCGGGAAAATCCGGATCAGGTGATTGGTGTTGTTCATGCCAAAGACCTCCTTGAGTTTTGCATTCGTCCCAGAAAGGAAGAGGTCACGTTGGAAAAATATCTGCGCCCTGTCCATTTCATCACCGAATCCAAGCTGATAGTTGATCTGTTGCCCGAATTTCAAAAGCGTAAAGCACATATGGCTATGATTACCGATGAATTTGGTACTATTCGCGGCCTGATAACCCTGGAAGATATACTGGAAGAGATTGTCGGCGAGATTGACGATGAATACGACCTGGAGCAGGACGAGGTGGAGGTAATCGATCAGAAAACAATCAAAGTACATGCCAGGGCCGATATTGAAAAGATTGAAGAGCAGTTTGACACACAACTCCCTGAGGGCCCCTATGAATCCATCGGCGGCCTTGTTATTCACTCCCTTGGACGTCTGGCAGTGGCGGGAGATGCTGTCGAAGTATCAGGTTTTCGTTTCGAGGTCAAAAGTGCAAGTGACAGGCATCTGAAAATGATCACAATTACCCGCCTTGCAAACGAAGACTCAATATAATGTTTTTTCGTAAATGGTTTTTTATCCTTCCGCTGTTAAGCGCAGTTTTGCTCTGGTTGTCTCTCCCTGGTGGCGGTGAATTATGGCCCCTGCTTTTTGTGGCGCTGGTTCCCTTACTTGTTGTAATTCAGAAAAGTTCCATTAAAGAGGCCGGGCTGTACGGTTTTTTTTTCGGCCTTGTTCATTTTCTTTTACTTCTCTATTGGATTGTAATTGTCCTGGGGCGGTATGGCGGTCTGCATTGGTTCATTGCAGTGCTGGTACTCCTTCTGCTTGCCTCGTATCTGAGTGCCTATTCTTTTATCTTTGGCGTTCTTGGCAGAGCTGTTTCTGTTGTTTTTCCGGGTACGGCAGTGTTATGGCTGTTACCCACACTCTGGGTGGGGCTTGACTGGCTGCGCGGAATTCTCTTTACCGGTATGCCATGGATGGATCTTGGCTACGGCCTCTGGGAGAAAACAAACCTCATTCAGATCGCTGATATTCTTGGGCACCATGGCGTGACATGGGTGATTGTTTTCACTAATTGTCTGCTGGCTATTCTGTTGACAAAAAAACAGACTGTTTCCAGCGCCATTCCTCTCCTGTTGTCCTTTCTCCTCGTTTTTGGCAGTGGTGTAATCTACTCCAGAGAGCGCACCCGGGAGCTCTCCCGGGATCTTTTAGATAAAAATGTGAAAGCTCTGCGGGTTGGTATTGTTCAGGGGAATATTGATCAGAGCATTAAATGGTCCCCTTTACAGCAAAAAAGCACAGTTGACAGCTATCTGGCACTCTCTAAGACCCTTTTGGCTGATAACCCTCCTGGACTTCTTGTCTGGCCTGAAACTGCGCTGCCGTTTTATCCGCCGCAAAATAAGCATATGCAGCTGTTACGGGCCATGACATCTCAATATGATATAGCGCTTCTGACCGGGGCTCCGTGGTATGAAGTCATTGATCGCAAGGCACGAAAGGTTGAGTTTTTCAACAGTGCTCTGCTTTTGGATTCCACCGGCCAGATTAGCGGCAAATATTATAAAATACATCTTGTGCCTTTTGGGGAATATGTGCCATTGAAAAAATACCTGCCTTTTCTGGCACCAGTTGTAGAAGCGGTAGGCGACTTTACACCAGGCACGATTGAACAGCCACTGGTCGTAAAAGATGGCCGTGCCGGTGTGTTGATCTGTTTTGAGTCTGTATTTCCAGAACTTTCCAGAAAGTGGGTTCTTGCAGGGGCGAATATGCTGGTAAATTTGACCAATGATGCCTGGTATGGTAAATCAAGTGCCCCGCATCACAGTCTGGCCATGTCCGTATTTCGTGCGGTGGAGACCCGGCGCAGCCTTGTACGCTCTGCCAATACGGGAATCTCTGCCTTTGTTAATCCTCTTGGCAGGGTTGAATTCCGTTCAGAACTTTTCCAGCCATATGTCTTTGCCGCAGATGTTGTTTTGAATAAAGAGGAGACGTTCTGGGTACGTTATGGATATCTTTTTGCGCCTCTCTGTTTCTTTATTGGTGTGAGTGCGGCACTTGTTGCGGTAGTTCGGGGAAGGTTCCGACGAACCGTTCGCAGATA
>DEIL01000051.1 GCA_002352445.1 Desulfobulbaceae bacterium UBA2775 | reverse complement strand
TTAGTTTAACACTATGCAAGTCCTCCCGCCAGCACTTGAAAACCTTATAGAGAATTTATCCTTTCTGCCAGGGATCGGTAAAAAAACAGCCACAAGGCTTGCTCTCAATATTCTGCGCAGACCTTCGTCCCAGGCAAAAAATCTTGCCCTGGCCCTCTCGGAGCTCCATGGCTCTATCCAACTCTGCTCATGCTGCTTTACCTTTTCAGAAAGCGATCCGTGTGATATCTGTGCCGAGCCCAAACGTCAGGCTGATATTATTTGCGTCGTAGAGCAATCCGCTGACCTGCTTGCCATTGAAAAAACTGCTGCATTTCCTGGTCATTACCATATCCTGCATGGAGTACTTTCTCCCATTGACGGCATAGGGCCGGAGGAAATTAAGATTAAGGAATTGCTCACGCGGGTATCAAACGGTGTTGTCAAGGAGGTCATCATTGCAACAAGCTCAACAGTACCGGGTGAGGCCACAGCAAACTATCTTGCAGATACTCTCAAAGCAATCCCGGTCAAACTGACGCGGCTGGCATGTGGTATTCCCATGGGAATGGATATCAAATATGCAGATAAATACACCCTGGCAAAAGCAATTGAGGCACGATCAACACCATTTTGAAATCAGATTTTCTTCTCCTTAAGAGTTGATTTTAACTTGACACTTACATGTTTTACTGGTATTTGAAACAAGTTTGGGGATTGCACAATTTTTTTCTGTCGGTTCCCAGTCTTACGAAGTTTGAGCAGGCGCGTAGCTCAGTGGGAGAGCGCCACCTTGACGTGGTGGATGTCGGCGGTTCAATCCCGCCCGCGCCTACCAGGATAAGAGGCTAAAGTAAGAGCACCTTATACAAGGTGTTAATTCTTTAGCCTTTGTTTTTATGTAGAAAAATCTCATGACAGATATCAGTATAACTTTATATAAAGGAGAGAGTGCCTCCGTACCCGTTGGAACCACTGTAGGTGAGGCCATATCTACGCTGCTTTCCAACAAACAGCGGAAACGGACTGTTGCAGCCAGGATTAATGATTCTATTACTGACTTCACTACTCCTCTCACCGAAGATGTAACTTTGACACCTGTACAGATTGGCTCAGATGAAGCTTTTGATATCCTGCGCCACTCCACTGCTCATATTATGGCACTGGCTGTCAGGGAAATTTTCGGGCCGGATATAAAGATAGCTATCGGTCCCTCTATTGAAAACGGTTTTTATTACGATTTTCTGAGAACTGAACCATTCAATCCTGAAGATTTCGACAAAATTGAGACTAAAATGGAGGAGCTTGTACGCCAGGCACTTCCATTTACCCGTACAGAAATCCAAAGCAGTGCAGCAATCTCCAGGTTCGATGCTGAAGATGAAAAATATAAGGTCGAACTTATCCGAGACCTGGAAAGCGATACTGTAACCCTCTACCAGGTTGGAGATTTTACCGATCTCTGCCGTGGTCCTCACCTTCCCAACACCTCATTTATCAGAGCATTCAAGCTGCTCCGGGTTGCTGGTGCCTACTGGCGTGGGGATGAAAATAACGATGTCCTGCAACGCATTTACGGAACATCTTTTTTCGACAGAAAAGAGCTGAAAAAATACCTCAATGCTCTTGAAGAAGCAAAAAAACGAGATCACCGTAAACTCGGCAAAGAACTCGAGCTATTCACAGTAAAAGAAGATATAGGGGCAGGGTTGATACTATGGCAGCCCAAAGGTGCTCAACTGCGACGCCTTGTGGAAGATTACTGGAAAGATGAGCATTATCGCCATGACTATGATCTTCTCTATACCCCCCACATAGCCCGCCAGGATCTATGGAAAACCTCCGGCCATCTTGATTTCTACAATGAAAACATGTATGCACCGATGGATATCGATGGGATAGCATATCAGCTCAAGCCGATGAACTGTCCTTTCCATATCGGAGTTTATAACAACAGGAAGCGCAGTTACAGAGAACTCCCAATCCGCTGGTGTGAACTGGGCACAGTATACAGATACGAACGGGCCGGGGCTCTTCACGGCCTCCTTCGCGTTCGCGGCTTTACCCAGGATGATGCTCACATTTTTTGTCGCCCTGATCAGCTTGAGGATGAGATATTCAACATACTTGAGCTTAACCTGCTTATCCTCAAGACGTTTGGCTTTGATCAGTACGATATTTACCTTTCTACCCGTCCTGAAAAATATGTCGGCTCGGATGAAAACTGGGACCTGGCCACGGAATCTCTAAAACTTGCCCTTGAGAAAAAAGGCCTCAACTTTGAGATTGACCCCGGCGAAGGAGTATTCTACGGACCTAAAATCGATATTAAGATTAAAGACCAGCTCGGGCGGTCATGGCAGTGTTCTACCATACAGGTAGATTTCAATCTCCCTGAACGTTTTCATCTCAGTTATATCGGGAAAGATAACAGTGAACATCAGCCCATCATGATTCACCGGGCGCTTATGGGTTCCCTCGAACGTTTTATAGGTGTGTTGATTGAGCATTATGCGGGTGTATTTCCGCTCTGGTTTGCACCTGTTCAAGCGAGAATTCTCAATATCACCGACGATCAGTTTGAATACTGCGAAAAAATATTCAAGCTGCTCCGACAAGGCGGGATACGAATAGAAAAAGATTTGCGCAATGAAAAATTGAGCTATAAGATCAGAGAGGCACAGGTAAATAAGATCCCTTACATGCTCATAATCGGTGAAAAAGAAAAAGAAAACGGTACTATTACTGTTCGCCTCCGTGACGGTAAGAACCTGCCCCCTATGACTGCTTCCGAGTTCATTGATAAGGTTGCGGATGAAGTAAGAGAGGGACGAGGTATTTAGTGCCTTGGGAATTTGTATCAATTTGGATCTGGGAATATGACTTGCAATCTCATCATTTTACCAGATAGATATTTCATTTAAGCTCGTAAATTCGAGGAGGTAAAGTTATCAGAAGAGGAAGACAGGCTCCGGTTCAGCGTGAAGTTAAGGTACAGACAAATGAGCAGATTCGCTTTCCCAACGTACGGTTGATCGGCAAGGACGGTGAGCAGTTGGGGGTAGTTACTTCAGAAGAGGCGCGTAATATTGCTTATGAAGCCGGGCTTGACCTGGTGCTGATGTCTGCAAATGCCGATCCCCCTGTATGCCGGGTAATGAATTACGACAAATTCCGCTACGAGCAGAAGAAAAAAACACAGGAAGCCAAAAAAAAGCAGGTTGTCATAGAAACAAAAGAGATCAAGTTCCGGCCTAAAACCGATGTACATGACCTCAACTTTAAAATTAAGAATATCAAGAAATTCCTGGCAAATAACAATAGAGTAAAATTAACCATGCGCTTCAGAGGGAGAGAAATTGTCTATTCTCAGACTGTTGGTATTGACGCCATGAACCGAATTGCCGACACCCTCAAAGAAGATGCAGTCATCCTGCAGATGCCTAAAATGGAAGGTCGTCAGCTGGTAATGTTTGTTGGGCCGAAAACTTAAAATAAAAAACAACCCATAATCAGTTTCAACAGGCAAATAATATTTAGTACCTTAGAAATTCTCTCTTTTTTTGAAACAATTTTGTGAAGGTACTTATCCAGAGAAACTATAAATTACCGATTTAGTCGGGTGAGGTGTAAAGGAGTGATATCATGCCGAAAATGAAAACAAACAGAGGTGCAGCAAAGCGCTTCAAAGCCACAGGATCAGGCAAAATCAAGCGGAACAAAGCTTATGCCAGCCATATCCTGACCAAAAAGAGTACAAAGCAGAAACGTGGATTACGAAAAGCAGGACTCGTTGATCCTTCCAACGTTAAGGCAATAAAGAAAATTTTACCATACATGTAATATCGAGGAGTATACCCATGCCACGCGTAACACGAGGTTTTAAGGCACGCAGAAGAAGAAATAGAGTTCTGAAACTCGCAAAAGGTTATAGAGGTGGAAGATCACGCCTCTACAGAACTGCCACAGAGGCGGTTGACCGGGCATTATGTTATGCATACCGCGACAGACGAACCAAGAAAAGAGATTTTCGTCGTCTCTGGATTGCCCGTATCAATGCCGGAGCACGCATGAACGATATGAGCTACAGCAAGTTGATGGGAGGTCTGAAAAAAGCTCAAGTGGACCTAGACCGAAAAGTACTTGCCAATCTCGCTATCCTTGATGCAGATGCCTTTTCAAAGGTAGTACAGCTTGCAAAAGAAGCTAACGCATAAGCGGGCTGTCCCTGTATCATGATTTTTCTGTATGCCGGTTTTTGGTTTTAAACTAAAAACCGGTTTACTGTTTCTTTGAGCATATTATTTTACCATGGAACAAGAGCTACAAAACCTGGAAAACGAGGCTAAAGAACAACTGGCTGAACTGAGCACTGTTGACCAGTTGGAAGAATTCAGGATTCGTTTTCTGGGGCGCAAAGGTCACTTTACTACAGCTATGCGGCAACTGGGATCGGTTGCAAAGGAAGACAGACCCCGTCTTGGACAACTGGCAAACAGGCTTAAAAATGAAGTTGAGAAACTCTTTGAAATAAAACACACTTCCCTGAAAGCTGCCTCCCAAACTTCCCGGCAAGATGGTGTTATGCCCGACCTGACCCTTCCCGGTAGATGGTCTGCTCCCGGCAAGCTTCACCCAGTAACCCAGGTGATGAATGAAGCCTGCGCCATTTTTGAACAACTCGGTTTTTCTGTTGCTGAAGGCCCGGATGTGGAGACCGATCATTACAATTTTGAGGCCTTAAATATCCCCGCCCATCATCCTGCCAGGGATATGCATGACACCTTCTATATAAGTGATTCCATATTGCTTCGAACCCATACCTCACCGATGCAGGCCAGAGTGATGGAAGTACAGCAACCTCCCCTGCGCCTCATTGCCCCCGGCAAGGTGTACAGATGTGATTCGGACATTACCCATACTCCCATGTTTCAGCAGGTGGAAGGTTTCCTGGTTGACAAGGATGTCTCTTTTGCTGACCTCAAAGGCATACTCACGGTCTTTATCCGACAAATGTTTGAAAAAGATCTGTCCCTGCGCTTTCGTCCAAGCTTCTTCCCATTCACTGAACCGAGTGCAGAGGTGGATATTGCCTGCGTGATGTGTGACGGTGCCGGCTGCCGAATATGCCAGAAAACCGGATGGCTTGAAATTCTTGGTTCCGGCATGATCGACCCGGAAGTTTTTAAAATGGTTGGTTACGATCCTGAAGTGTATAGCGGATTTGCCTTTGGCCTCGGAATTGAACGTATTGCAATGCTGAAATACGGCATTGATGATATCCGACTCTTTTATGAAAACGATCAACGTTTTCTTTCACAATTTTAGTGCCTTAAAAATTTTAAGGCTTTTATAAAAAATTTGGTGGAGGTGCTTATCCCGTTTTTCGGGGCTAGCGCCTTAGAAAAGAACTATGAAGTTTACCTTAAACTGGTTGCAGAACTATGTAGATACGGCAAGTCTCACCCCTGAACAACTTGCAGACCGGCTCACTATGCTTGGTTTGGAAGTTGACTCAATGACTCCTCTCTACCAGGAACTTTCTCCCCTGAAAACCGGGCTTGTAGTTTCCTGTGAAAAACATCCGAATGCAGACAAACTCAGCCTCTGTCAAGTTGATATAGGCGAAGAAACATTGCAGATTGTCTGCGGCGCCCCTAACGTAAGAAAAGGCCTTGCTGTAGTCGTCGCCATCCCCGGCACCCTCCTCCCTGGAAATCTTAAAATCAAAAAATCCAAGGTTAGAGGCATAGAATCCTTTGGCATGATCTGTTCAGAGAGTGAACTGCAGCTAAGTGATGATCACACCGGAATCATGGAACTGCCTGAAGGAACGATACCGGGAAAGTCCTTTATCAAGACCATGGGCCTGAATGACATTTTTATTGAAGTGGATCTGACTCCCAATCGACCTGACTGTGCATCTGTGATAGGCATCGCCAGAGAAATCGGTGGCTTTATCGAGAGACCGCTGATAATCCCGGTAACTGATGCAAAAATAGAACATACCAGCAATGAGTTCTCAGTTGCTGTAGAATCCGATGAACTCTGTCCACGTTATGCCGGTAAACTGATCAAAAACATAACCATCGGCCCATCACCCTGGTGGCTGAGAAAACGTCTTCTCTCTATAGGCCTACGACCGATCAACAATATTGTTGATATCACTAATTTTGTGATGATGGAATATGGCCAGCCCCTGCATGCCTTTGACTTTGATACTCTGGCTGACCAAAAAATAATTGTACGTACACCACGGGAAGATGAAACAACTTTTACCACCCTGGATAACAGCAAGCGTCCAATAGATCCCGACACCTTGCTGATCTGCGATGGTGAAAAGCCGATCGCTGTTGCCGGAGTCATGGGCGGCATGAACTCTGAAGTAACAGATACCACCACAAATATCCTTCTGGAAAGTGCCTGTTTTAACGCTGTCTCTATCAGGAAGACAGCAAGAAAACTCAATCTCGCAACAGATGCTTCCTACCGCTTTGAACGTGGTGTCGATCCTGACGGAACAATAAATGCTCTTAACCGTGCAGCTGACCTTATATGTGAAATTGCAGGCGGTAAACTATCCGATGACGGTATCGATGTCTATGGCGGCAAAAAACCACTCAACTCGCAAACTCTTCGAATATCCCGCAGCAATAGTCTTCTTGGTACTGACCTTACCGCTGATACTATGGCAAAACTGCTTGAATCTATAGATATTCGCTGTAAAAATAAAGATGAGGATACTCTCTGGGTTAATCCTCCATCCTTCAGGATTGATATTGAACGAGAGGCGGATCTGGTTGAAGAAGTTGCACGTTTATATGGATATGACAACATCCCCGTCACCCTGCCTCAGGTTAATCTCAGTTATCCTGAACAGGACAGTAGTCGGCTGAAACGCAACAAGCTCGCAATTGGTCTTACTTCCATTGGCTATACCGAAGCGATAAATTACAGTTTTGTATCCACAGAGTATGCTGATATGCTGACTCTTTCCGATACAGATATACGACGTCAGACTGTTGCTCTTCTTAATCCACTCAGTGAAGATCAGGCTGTAATGCGATCCATGCTTCTGCCCTCCCTTTTGGAAAATGTCAAAAGAAACATCAGTTTTCAGAAGACTTCGGTCAAAATGTTTGAAATAGGAAAAGTTTTCATTCCGGTCGGTAAAAACGTTCAACCAACAGAAAAGAGTCGCCTCACTGCGGTCTTATCAGGAAGCCGTCATGGAGAAAATTCACCCCTTCACTACAAAAATGATCCGGTCGATATCTTTGATGCAAAAGGCGGCGTAGAATTTATTATCAAAAACATGTCTCTAACCGGAGGCACCGGTAAAGAAAGTTTCAAATTCAAAAAACCTGAACTGGGGAAAGGTGAACCTTTCGCTGAGTCTGAGTATTCACTTGATATCTGTTACGACGATAGAGTTGTCGGCATCCTTGGGAAGATCAAAAACGAAATCCTGAAAAACTTCAGTATTAAACATGATGTATATTATTTTGATCTTGATTATGATGCGGTCTGTGAGATAAAATCGTTTGCCGGAAAATTTACATCATTGCCGGTCTATCCCTCGGTTAAACGAGATATCGCTCTTATAGTACCGGAGACTGTATCCTCAGGTGAACTCCTTGACCTTGTCAAATCTGTTAAGGACAAACTCATTGAAAGCTCTGAAATATTCGATGTGTTTCAAGGAGAGAAAATTCAATCAGGCCACAAAAGCGTCGCATTATCTATTACATACAGATCACCAACCAAAACGCTTACGGAAAAAAATGTGGAGAAATCCCATTCAAAAATAGTACGTTTGCTTACTGAAAAATTCGAGGGAAGTTTCCGAGATGAATGACGGCTATACCAATACAAAACATAACAACCTGACCAGAAGAGAAATAGCGGAGAGTTTATCCAACCGATTGGGATACTCCCAGAGCAGCTGTGCCCTTATTGTTGACAGTTTTCTCGATAATATGAAACAGACTCTTCTGGGCGGTGAAACGATTAAACTTGTTCATTTTGGAACGTTCACAGTTCGAGATAAGGCACCACGCAAGGGAAGAAACCCGCGTACCGGAGAAACTATCACCATCAAAAAACGACAGACGGTAAGTTTTCGCCCGAGTAAAAAACTCAGAGAACTGATCAACAAATAGCAGTATATAAATACTTTTCCGGTGAATACGGCGTACCCTGGTCATTATGAAAAATAATATTCCAGATAAGCTCTATTTTAAGATTGGCGAGGTTGGAAAACTGGCCGATGTGCCCACTCATGTATTGCGCTACTGGGAATCTGAATTTCCCGACATACGACCCAAAAGAGCCAACTCCAAGCAGAGACTCTATCGCAGGAAAGATGTTGAACTCATCCTGCAAGTCAAAACGCTGCTACATGAACAGGGTTACACTATTGCAGGGGCTAGGAAGTTTTTAAAAAGCGGGCAGGAGCTCGATGAGCCTGTGCAGGATATTAACCAGATCAGCAGTCAGTTCTCCAAAAATATGGCCACGATTAAACAGGAGCTGAAAGAACTGCAGGAGCTTCTTGTTGATAGAAAAGAATAGCAGGATTCATGTCGTATTGTTGACAGCAGCCAAAACAAGTAGTAAATAAATCGACACATTTCGGGATGTGGCGCAGCCTGGTAGCGCACTTGTCTGGGGGACAAGGGGCCGGAGGTTCAAATCCTCTCATCCCGACCATTAATATCAAGGACTTAGAGACTAGCTCTCTAAGTCCTTTTTTGGTTTAGGGTCCAATCAGAACCCTTTGAGTTGGAGACGTTTGGCGAAGAGGAGGAGTTGGGGTATTTTCTAGTCTGACGGACACTTGGCTCTCCAGATAGTGCTTCCGATTGAGAGTTCTCTGTATTGTACAGGGAAAAGCAATTACACCGCCTCTGAAGCATTGCCGCACTTCAAATACTCATGGACAAAAAGCTCTTGTTTTCTTGTGAGTCCGCGCTTTGCCATATTTTGACCAAAAAAAAGCCCGGTTCCTGGCAGAGGGTATGTCCCCTTACCTAGAACCGGGCTTAAGGTTTCTCGACCCTTCAGGGGTGGATGTTCAAGTGCCGATATTTATTGGTTTGTGCTAATTTGCCTCATTATCAAATAAAATAACCAAGTTGTCAATTGTTTTTGCTTTCTCTTCCTGGCAAGTGATGTTGAACAATATTCGGGATCCCGTTAACGTACTTATGGTCAACCGTAATGCCAGTGGTACTTATTCCATCATATTTATATCCCAAACGGATAGTGAATGTGCCATTAAACAGGTTTTGTCTGAGCGCCCTCAACTGCTCTTCTATAAACTTCATCGTTCCGGTGATTTTATCCTCATTTACCATTTAGCGATTTCCTTTTGGGTTGACACATCGTAGCCTGCGAGCTACAATGTTGTTATGAGATACGAAGTTGAAAAGACGGAAGTGTTTGACAAATGGCTTAAGAAACTGAGGGATCGCAAGGCTGTACTCACGATTGCCAAGCGCATCGATAGGGCAATCGCTGGAAACTTCGGTGATGTTGCTCCTGTTGGTGAGGGTGTCAGCGAAATGAGGATTTTTGTCGGCCCCGGCTATCGACTCTATTACACAATCCGTCAACACACCATAATCTTAATGCTTTGTGGCGGAAACAAGTCGACACAGGAAAAAGACATCAAAAAAGCCAAGATGATGGCGAAAGCCGTATAGGAGGATATCATGAAAGTTACAACAAGCCCTTACAACCCTTTTGACTACCTGGAAACAAAGGAAGAGATAAACGAATACATGAATGACGCCTTTATGGATGATGATCCTCAGCTTTTTCTCATTGCCCTTGGTCACCTGGCCAAGAAAAAAGGCATGACTAAAATTGCCAGGCAAACAGGATTGAACCGTGAAAGTCTTTATAAATCCCTGTCCGGTGAAGGCAATCCGAAATTTACCACCATCAGTAAAGTCAGCAAGGCTCTTGGTTGTAAATTGGCTGTTGTGTAAAAAATTCATTTCTCTAACACCCCCCCACATAAGCGCTGCATTTTTCAGGATCAAAACCAGGCTTCTTCAGGTTTGTACATGGACCAGGATTGTTGTACTGACAGTTTTTGCAGTTCGGCACAGCTGACGTACTACCCAACCCTTTGGCCAGGTTTTGGCTCTTCCCCATCCATGAGCTCAAGTGGTTGCGGATACCTGCAGCAGTCTTCCTTCTCTTTGGATTATCAACGCTCCACTGCCTCGCTCTTCTGAGCTCTCCGAGAACATCAACCCCCGGGAAAGTGTCTTTCCATTGCCTGATGTCTTCATCGAAAATATGAAACTCTTTGTTTTTCTTGTTGAGAGGAATTGTGAATAAGGGTTCTGTTTTTTCCTCCTGTTCTGAGTTCGGTTGTTCAGAGCTCTGGACTGTAACAAGACCTCTATCCTCATTCCTCATTCCTCATTCCTCTGTCAGGACGTCTTTTCGAGAGTGTGCGGCTTCTGATGTTTTGTGAAGTTGACGACCTCTATATTTTGTTTTAATTTTATGACGTTTCATACTGTTTTTACGTTCTTTCTACTAATCACAACTCGACTTCATTATCACCCGCACTACAGTCTCACAAAAGGCCTCAACAAACCGACAAATGTCTCCATGTGAACCAATCAGTCGCAAAACTGAATACTCACAAGCTGTCTCATATAAATGACAGAAGGTAGCCTTGTTTAAGACATCGTAATTATGCTTGCCCCTCAGATTCTTTCCAATTTTCATAAAGTAGATGTAGCCGGTGGACGAAGCCGCTACATCCATTATTGCAAAGAGGAGGTTACAATGAATACAACCATGCCCGAAGAAGCTCAGTTTAAGAAGCAGTACCGGAAATTTCAAAAATGCTTGAAACTGGGAGGCCTGCAGCCCAAAACCATCTCGGCCTATTCAAGGTCCATCAGACGTATCGGTAACTATTTCGACGGCCGTATTACCAAACTCAGCTCAGATCAGTTGCTCGATTATTTCAACGATCTCCTTGAAAGCCATTCCTGGAGCGCTGTCAAAATTGACGTGTATGGGCTGAAGTTCTTCTATACTCAGGTGCTTGATAAACCCTGGGTAGATATTCCCCTGATCAAGCCACCAAAGACCTCCCGCATCCCAGATATTTTATCCATTGACCATTTGGGAGAGCTGTTTGCAGCAACCGACAAATTAAGCTACAAGGTCTTTTTCTTTACAGCTTACAGTATGGGACTGCGTCTTGGTGAGGATATCAGGCTGACCGTCGGTGATATAGACTCCACCTATATGCGGGTTCATATCCGAAACGCCAAGGGCAACAAGGACCGCCTGGTGCCTCTGCCTGAAAATACCCTGCATGTGTTAAGAAAATTCTGGGCGGTTCACAAACATCCTCATTTTCTCTTTCCAAGCCGGAAAAGAGGACTCAATACTATCCATCTGGCTGACTAACCACTGGACAAAGGCGGTATCCAGGCAGCCATGAGGCGTGTTGTCGGGCAACTTGGCATTAATCTGAAGACAGGATTGTGGCGGGTAAAAAAGACAGGGTATCTCTTCAGCCACAAGGCCCTGGCAAAAGTCTTCCGGGCAAAGCTTCTGCAGGCACTCATTGATAACGGTCTGCGGGTACCGGGCAATTGCCCAAGCCAATGGGTTGTCGATTGCAAAGAAGTCGGTAACGGCGAGAAAGCAATCATTTACCTCGGCAAATATCTGTACCGTGGTGTTATCCAGGAAAACGATATCCTCCAATGCGAAAACGGTATGGTTACTTTCAGGTATCTCCATGCCAAATCAGGGAAGTACCGCACAAGGGTCGTAACAGGTGAGTATTTCCTTTACCTGCTCATGTTCCACGTGCTGCCCAAGGGTTTTCGCAGAACAAGGAGTTACGGTTTTCTTCATCCGTGCAGCAGCAAACTCATCAACTTTTTACAGATAGTGCTCCGGGTAAATCCGTTCACCGCTTTCGTACACACCTTGAAACGACGACCATCAATTCCCTGTCCGGTATGCGGAAAAGCCATGGTGATTGTCAGCACCAGGATACCTTGGCGACCGGCCCTGAAAGATCCTTGTTTCACCTGAAGCAACAGGAGAAAAATGTTATGTAGTTCTTAATCAACATCACTCCTCTTTTTTTAAAAATCCGGTCTGTCCGGCAATGGCGACGTACGCTCAAAAAACACCATATTTTACCCGTGAAAGCCTAATGTGCCTCGAAAATTCATTTCAAAGACCTGTTTCTAGGCAGTGTGAAACCCTCTGCCTCCTTTCTGCCTGATCCAACAGCCTCAGATTAAAAAGCTATTTTCTATATATAAGCCGGGCTTGTCCAACAAACGGTTCAGATCGCGGTTCGTTCCTCACGCAATCTAACCTTACTCGTTGGGCATGGCTGGCATATAGGTATAGTCACTCCTGCTGCTGCAATCCCCGAGCACCTTTTGCCGGTCCGCCAGTTTTATGACGCGTATAAGTACTTTGAGCTGAGCTGGGGAGGTGAGGATTTTTTTTAA
>DEIL01000172.1 GCA_002352445.1 Desulfobulbaceae bacterium UBA2775 | reverse complement strand
TGCTTCGTTGTTCTGACGGGTTCGCTGACTCTGGATTCAACTATTGCGGAGGCAATGGGTCTGGCCTGACGCTCCTCACCATAATAAAAAAAAATATCTGCAAGTTCCCTTTGGGAACAAGTTGCCAGAATAGACTGTGCAGTTAATTTTCTTCTGTTATCCATCCGCATATCAAGAATTTCATCCCGCTGAAAACTGAATCCCCGGTCCCCCTTATCAAGCTGCAGAGAAGAGAGCCCTACGTCTACCAGCAAGCCATCAACCCCGGTTACTCCCTCTTCGTTCAGCCCCTCCGATATTTCTGCAAAATTTCGTCGTATTATCTGCAGACGATCTTTATATGGCGACAGCCGGGCTCTTGCCAGCTCTATTGCAGTTTCATCCCACTCAAAGGCAAATACCTTCCCATCAGGTGCTGATCTCTTAAGAATTGAGGAAGAATGTCCTCCCAACCCAAGAGTACCGTCCACATACACCCCACCAGATCGGACATTTAGAAGTTCGAGTGTTTCTTTGAGAAGTACAGGGGTATGAATCTGTTCAATGTCTGAACCTGGAGCCATCAAAAAATACCCATTTTCGCAAGGCTTTCTTCATGGTTCTCAAAGTTGTCGCGGGTTGTCCGATTTTCGACGTGCCATACGCCCTTATCCCAGATTTCGACCCAATCCAGCATGCCTGTCAGAACAATTTCTTTTTTCAAATCAGCGTCAGCACGTAAATCAGCAGGCAATCGAATTCGTCCCTGCTTATCAGGCACACATTCGGTGACACCACCCACTACATATCTGACAAAACTTGCAATCCCCGCCTGCTCTCCTCCCTGGGTCAGCAATTTCGTTTCCAAAGCTTCCCATTCTGCCACAGGATATGCGCGTAGATGCTTGTTCCATGGTGCCACCATGAGGATTTCCGAATCACATTGACGCAACACCTCTCTAAACCGACTGGGAAAATTCAACCTCCCCTTCGCGTCCAAAGTATGCTCCGTTCTGCTTCGAAACCGATCCCTGATCACCCAACGCCTCCTTGCACCTATAACAACCACAAAACGCCCATACTACCCACTTTTCACCACTATCATTCCTTTTATAACAGAGAGCATCGATGTGTCAAGGAAAAAATGCCTGCAACTTCAGCTATATAAGACAGAGTCACCAGCCACCGAAAAGACACAACATAGAGTGTACCACAAACATAAAGATACAATATGATCAACATGAGGGAGAAAAAAGAACATGACGGAATGCCACGCACCGAACCTATAACTAACTGTAACAACATACTATTAGCTTATTCATAAGAACATTGTAATAGTAAATAAATTGCAAAAGTGGTGAAAAGTGGGGAATGGATATTTATGCTTCAGGAAGAAACAAAAACAGGCAAACTGAATTAGCTCAGTCTGCCTGGTTAAAAGGAAAGATTTTTTACGACGCCATCACTCATCAAAAAGAGACCGCTGCATCCCGGGACCGGCCTGCCGAACCATTTTTCTACCAAAATGGTCAAACGCCGTTGCCGTCGCAACACGCCCCCTGGGGGTGCGTTTCAGGAAACCGGACTGAATTAAAAACGGTTCATATACATCTTCCAGGGTATTCTTCTCCTCACAGACCACGGTTGCAAGGGTATCGAGCCCGATAGGTCCACCCTGAAACTTATCGATTATTGACAACATAATCCGACGGTCCATATCATCCAGGCCAAACTGATCGACCCCGAGAAGGTCAAGTGCTTCATTGGCAACTTCCTTGTCTACCACCTCATGTTTGCCAACTTCGGCAAAATCTCTCACCCGCCTCAGCAGCCGATTAGCAATTCTCGGGGTACCGCGGGATCGCCGGCCAAGCTCCAGAGCTCCTGACTGATCAATTTTCATCCCGAGAATTCCGGCAGACCGACGTACTATACTCACCAATTCTTCAGGAGAGTAGAATTCAAGGCGGAGAATAACTCCAAAACGATCCCGCAAAGGTGGCGTGAGCAACCCTGTTCTGGTCGTAGCTCCAACCAGCGTAAATCTTGGCAGATCCATCTTCACTGACCGGGCACCCGGCCCCTGTCCGATAATAAGATCAAGTTGATAATCCTCCATTGCGGGATAGAGAACTTCCTCGACCACATGATTAAGACGATGAATCTCATCGATAAAAAGGACATCTCCCTCCTGCAGGCTGGTAAGTATCGCCGCAAGATCTCCCTGTTTTTCAATGACAGGCCCCGAGGTGACCTTAATACCGGCGCCCATCTCATTTGCTATGATATAGGAAAGTGTCGTTTTACCAAGGCCGGGAAAACCGTGGAAGAGCACATGATCCAGAGGTTTTCCCCTGCCTATTGCTGCCTGTATAAAAATCCTCAGACTTTTCCTCAAAGTCTCCTGACCGATATAGTCATCAAGCCTTTTAGGCCTGATCCCGCTGTCATTTGCAGGCTCACGAACTATGGGCTCCGGACTCACCAGACGGCTGTCGGCGGTAATGTCTTCTTCAATGTTCATACAAGCGTCCTCAACGCCTCACGGATAAGATCCTCAACACCTAACCCGGCAAAACTCTCTTGCCCCATGCGTTTTTTTACTGAAACCAGCGACTCTCTGGCAACGGGATCAGAATAACCAAGGTTTGTCAAAGCAGACAGTGCATCGGCCACCGCAGATCCCTGAGCAGGCACAGCAGGCTGAAAAGTGTCGGATGTGACAAGTGAATCAAACGAGAGATGTCCGACTTTCTCCTTTAGATCAACACAAACACGTTCTGCTGTTTTTTTCCCCACACCCTGCAGGGTTGTCAATGTCTTTATATCCCCGGCTGTAATTGCCCGGCACAGATCACCCACCCTCAGCCCTGAAAGCATGGCAAGTGCCAGTTTAGGGCCAATACCGGAAACCGTTTTCAGGATAAGAAAGAGTTCTTTTTCCTCTTCTTCCAGAAAACCAAAGAGTGTCAGAGCATCTTCACGAACGTTGGTATGGATGTAAAGGAGAATATTTTCGCCCTTGTCGGGCATCCGAGCTACATTATCCGTTGAGAGAAAAACCTCATAGCCCACCCCGGAGACATCAATAACTGCCCTGTCGGCGCTCTTTGAAAAAACTTTCCCTGTCAATGCAGCAATCAATTCGTTAGTTTCTCTTTTATGTTTTTACGACGCCATCATGTTTGATGAATCTATAAAAACCCTGAATTATAAATGGCTAAGTAAAAAGCTTCATATGCGAGGCGCTAGAATTTTCTATCATTACGGCGTACTAAGGTACGTTGTAATGATAGAAAATTTACAGCAACGAAGCAGATGAAGAGTTTTTACGACGCCATTATATTTGGAACTGGTTCGCATGGCATATCGCCACTGCCAAAGCATCGGCAGCATCCGAACTGGGTGATCTTGAAAGCCCTAAGAGCACCTTTACCATATGCTGCACCTGTGATTTTTCCGCCTGCCCGTACCCCGCCACCGCCTTCTTCACAGCCCTTGCACTATAATCATGCACAGCAAGACCGTTCTGCATTGCAGCCACCACCGCTGCTCCCCGCGCATGCCCAAGTTTAAGTGCAGATCTCGGATTTGTTGCCAGAAAGACATCCTCAACAGCCGCAATTACTGGATTATGAACCTGAATAACCTCGTTTATTCCTTCAAAAATCTCATTTAGACGATGGGGAAAAGGATATTGCGGGGTTGTTTTTACCACCCCGCATGCAACATAGTGCAGAGAACCCTGGTCCGCATCAATCACCCCATAACCTGTAATCCTGCTTCCAGGATCAACACCGATAATTCGTTCCATGCTGCTAAGACAGCTGCTCCATCAACTCATCATCAATATCAAAGTTGGCATGCACACTCTGAACATCATCATGATCTTCCAGATTTTCCAAAAGCTTTAAAAGAGAACGTGCCACCTTCTCATCCGCTACATCAACTGTATTCTTAGGGATCATTGATACAGAAGTTTCCAGAAAAGCCACCCCGACTTCCTCCAGACCGGCACGGACATCCTGCAATTCTTCAGAAGCCGTAAGAATCTGAAACTCCCCCTCCTCTTCAATTATATCCTCCGCTCCTGCTTCAAGAGCATGATCCATCAACTCCTCTTCGGAAACTCCTTCCTTATCCACCAGAATAAGCCCTTTTTTTTCAAACATCCAGGCAACACAGCCCGACTCACCGAGATTGCCGTTACTCTTGGTAAAGTAATGACGAACATCGGCAACGGTCCTGTTGCGATTATCAGTCATACACTCTACAAGGACAGCAACACCACCGGGGCCATAGCCTTCGTACAAAATTTCATCATACACTTCCCCTGCTATCTCGCCAGTACCCTTCTTGATTGCTCTGGCGATATTATCCTTTGGCATATTTTCAGTTTTAGCCGATGCTATGGCCGCACGGAGCCTCGGATTACCTTCGGGATCACCACCGCCGCCTCTTGCAGCTACCGTAATCTCTTTAATCAGGCGGGTAAAAATCTTCCCCCTTCTTGCATCATTTGCGCCTTTTTTTCTTTTAATCGTTGACCATTTTGAGTGTCCTGACATGTTTTCTACCTGTTGAATGATGATGGCATCGTAAAAAGTCCCCTGCTTCGTCAAAGAATTTGGTTTTTTACAAATCCATCAATAATGATACTCTCTTAAACTTTCTTATATTTCATACCGAGGACAAAGACTTCTCTGCTCTCAACCCGCGAACTTTTGGGTTTAATCACCTTAACCATTTCGAACCTTTTTGTTACCTCCTTAACAAAGGCGGGGAAATCTTCTCCCTGGAATACTTTACAAATATAGTGCCCTTTGTTAAGCAAAAGCTGCTCAGCCAGGATAAGTGTTGCATGCACAAGACCAAGGGATTTCTGAGCATCCACCCATCGATTTCCCGATGTCTTTGGTGCAAGGTCAGAAACCAGAACCCTGAATGCAGGACGGATCTTCCGTACCAGAGGTATCAACTCCGGCTCCATAATATCCTGGCAAAGCCAGTGAATGGTTCCGCCCTCACCTCTCGGACTACAGTCTGCCTGTTGCAGATCCACTCCAACCACAACCCCTTTCGGCCCCACAATTCCAGATGCGTAAAGAGACCAGCTGCCCGGATAACACCCAAGATCAAGTACACTGTCTCCACGACGTATAAACTTATACTTTTCCTGAGCCTCTTCCAGCTTATATATTGACCGGGCGGGATATTTTTCTTTCTTTGCCTTTTTAGAGTAAAAATCGTTTACTTTACGCACGTTTTAGTCCATTTACTTTTCTTTGACAAGTGGCAGCACCTTCCTCATCCAACTCCTTCACTGTTTGCTGTTCTTTCTGCAGAAAATCACTTACCCATGTCTTCGCCTGGCTCCGGGTTGTCACCTCACCTTCCACCCTGGCCAGCTCCAGCTTTGCAAAAATTGTTGAAAAAAGAGGTCCCGGCCGGAGGCCAAAATCATCAATAAGATCTCTTCCTGTAAGCAGCCGCGGGCCACTCAGCACAGGTCTGATATTCTCTTCATATATATTCAGCACCTTATCCAGAAGTGCAGCAATTTCCTCCTCCATCTGCTCCGGCTTTTTCTCCCCCCGCCCGGCAAGACTGTCAGCCATGGCCAGCAGAAAAAGCCCCGGCAGCCGATCACCTGCCCGCTGACAGAGCTTTAATGCAGCACGTTTTGTCACTTCTCCCGCCCTCTCTATATTGCAGAGATGAAAGGGATGCATATGCATACCGATAAGGGCGGCAACATTGTCTTTATCCCTGTTGCTCCAGCGCATCTGCTCTGCAAAACGGCAAAACATCTCTCGACCGGCCTCATCATGCCCATAAAAGGTCACCCTTCCATGCTCTTTTTTACTCTCTCCTCTGGTTGCAGGTTTGCCTATATCGTGCAGCAAAGCGGCCCACTTCAACCACCGAACAACCGCACCCTTTTTCAGATAGTCTCCAAGCCTGTCCGCCTGTCCGGGGAAATATTCTCCGGGGTCGGCTATAATATCTTCCATCATTTCAAGTGCAAACATATTATGCTCAAACACATCAAGATGGTGAAATTCAGGCTGCAACACACCTTTTCCCTGATAAAGTTCAGGAAGGAGTTTTTTAAGAAGAGTGGTTCCATGCATAGCCCATAGGGTGGCAGAAGTGCGGCGGGAATCAAAAATCAAATCCAGCTCATATCTGATTCGTTCAGCTGCAACCTTATGTATCAAGGATGCATATTTTTCTATTTCCTGCTCAGTCTCCTGCTCAAGAGAAAAGTTTAATGTTGCATACAGGCGGTAACCTCGCAGCATTCTCACCGGGTCGGCTGTAAAGGCTGATGGGCCATGACGCAGGCGGCGGGAAACCAGATCAGCAAAACCGCCGGCTGGATCGATGATCTGCATCGACCCATCAGAAGTCGTCAATTGTTCAAACTTTACCCCTATACTGTTAATCGTAAAATCACGCAATTGCAGATCTTCTTCGATTCCCTCAGCACCTTCTCGAAAGCTGGCAACATCTACCTGAATATTATGCCATACCAGACGCGCGGCCTCATCTTCAGATCCGGAAAGATCTACGAATGCACCGCCTTTCAGCTGACGAATAAGATGGCGGACAATGCCGGCAGCACCCTCTGACACCGTAATGTCAAGATCGTTGGATCGTTTTCCGAGCAAAAGATCCCGAATGGTTCCCCCCACCACATAGAGCTGTTTCTTTTCCTTTTCTGCGAC
The DNA here is from genome assembly GCA_002352445.1 of Desulfobulbaceae bacterium UBA2775. GTDB lineage: Bacteria > Desulfobacterota > Desulfobulbia > Desulfobulbales > Desulfocapsaceae > Desulfomarina. The sequence continues at coordinate 346 of DEIL01000172.1, read as the reverse complement.
GGCAAGAAGACTGCAGATCAGTTTTTCAGGGTAGCACTCATGAAACTGCGATAGATTTTGAAGCTTTGCTTTACACACTCTTTGTTTTCCATTAACGTTTATGGCATCATAAAAAATTTGGCTACTAAAAAGCTCAATCATACCATATCAGAGTAAAGAAGAATAGCTCTGCCAAATGCCAGCGAATTCGGCCTCACTCTCTGCCAAAAACGCTACGCCCCGGAGTCTACGCTTACCTGTATATCAAACTTTTTAACTTAGCCATCTGTAACTTCCGATAAGTGTAGACATCGAGTGACCTTTTTACGAGTTTATCAAAAGATGATGAACCCGTAAAAAGCTCCCT
>DEIL01000180.1 GCA_002352445.1 Desulfobulbaceae bacterium UBA2775 | reverse complement strand
CGAGGATGACATATTGGTTATGCAAGAGGGAAATCGTTTGCTTGGACAGCCAATCCCTTTACACATCGATGAAATTGAAAGAAGAACAGGAAAAAGTTGATTAATATAGTCAGGATTTTCTTGACAACCTGTTGATCTCTCTGTAGGTTTTTTGCTTGGACAAAACTTTAATGAGTTATGGTGACGTCATGCGGTTTTGTCTTACACTTAATAAAGAGGAGGCTTCAATAATGCAAAAACTTTTGACCCGGCTATTGCCAATTTTGCTTCTGCTGCTGTTTGTTGGCCAGGTGCAAGCCAAAACTCTGGTCTATTGTTCCGAAGGTAGCCCGGAAGGTTTTGCTCCACAGCTCTACACGGCTGGAACCACTTTTGATGCAACTTCAAGAACTGTTTTTGAAGGGTTAACCCATTTTGTGCGTGGGACAACAGAACTTGAGCCTGGCATGGCAGAAAGTTGGACAGTCTCTGATGATGGTAAAGTTTATACCTTCAAGTTACGTAAAGGGGTTAAATTTCAATCTGCCAAACATTTCAAACCAACCCGCGATATGAATGCCGATGATGTGATTTTTACATTTGAGCGGCAATGGAAAAAAGATCATCCCTTTTATGCAGTATCCGGTGGTAATTACGAATATTTCAATGGCATGTCGATGCCGGCACTGTTGAATAAAATTGTAAAAGTTGATGATTACACGGTTAAATTTATTCTCAATCGCCCAGAAGCGCCAATGCTGGCGAATCTGGGGATGGACTTTGCGGTCATTCAGTCAGCTGAATATGCTGATGCAATGATGAAAGCCGGAACTCCCGAGAAGGTTGATCAATGGCCAATCGGTACAGGACCTTTTACTTTCCAGGGTTACAAAAAAGATGCCCAAATTCGCTACACTGCTTTTGCTGATTACTGGAAGGGTAAAGCTGCAATCGATAAGTTGGTATTTTCCATTACCCCTGACGCCTCCGTTCGTTATGCAAAATTGAAAGCTGGTGAGTGTCAGGTTATGCCTTATCCGAACCCGGCTGATATTGCCGCTATGCAAACTGACCCCAAGATTCATGTTATGGAACAAGAGGGGCTGAATGTCGGCTACCTTGCTTACAATACCAAGGTTGCTCCATTCGATAATGTCAAGGTTCGAAAAGCGCTGAACAAGGCGATGAATAAGCAGGCGATTATTGATACCGTTTTCCAGGGTGCTGGTAAAATTGCTAAAAATCCGATTCCACCGACCATCTGGTCCTACAACGAAGCAACCGTAGATGATACTTATGATCCAGTCGCTGCCAAGAAAATGTTGGCTGAAGCTGGGTATCCGAATGGTTTTGAGATGAAAATCTGGGCCATGCCGGTTCAGCGCCCCTATAACCCGAACGCTCGCCGGATGGCGGAAGTTATTCAGGCTGACTTTGCGAAGGTCGGGGTTAAGGTTGAGATTGTTTCTTACGAGTGGGGTGAGTACCTCAAGCGTTCCAAGGATGTCGACCGTGATGGTGCCGTTCTGCTAGGTTGGACTGGTGATAATGGTGACCCGGATAACTTTCTCGCCGTCTTGCTTGGTTGCGATGGTGTTGGCGGGTCCAACCGCGCTCAGTGGTGCTACAAACCATTTGAAGATCTGATCCAGAAAGCCAAAGTCGTGGCTGATCCTGCAGCACGGACCAAGCTCTATGAGCAGGCTCAAATTGTATTTAAAGAGCAAGCTCCTTGGGCAACAATTGCCCACTCTGTTGTGTTTATACCGATGACAAACAATGTTAGGAATTATAAAGTTGATCCTCTCGGTGGACACATTTTCTATGGGGTTGATCTGAAGTAACTTTCGTCACCAACCAAATCAAGCAGGAGAGAAGTCCTCCTCCCTCCTGCTTGATTTCCTGGTAGTTATCATCCATGTTCAGTTTTCTCCTTAAACGAATCAGCGTTGTCATTCCGACATTTCTCGGCGTTACATTGTTGACTTTTTCCTTGATTCGCCTGATTCCCGGCGACCCAGTTGAATTAATGGCCGGCGAGCGTGGCGTTGATCCAATTCGGCATGCTGAGTTGCTGGCGCAAATGGGACTCGACAAGCCGTTGCTGGTGCAATACTGGCATTATCTGACTGGCATTTTCCAGGGGGACCTGGGCACTTCAATTGTGACTCGGGAGCCGGTTATTCGCGAGTTTTTTACCCTTTTCCCTGCAACGCTGGAATTGAGTTTCTGCGCTATTGTCATCGCTGTTGTGATTGGCTTACCTGCAGGAATTATCGCTGCTGTGCGGCGGGGTAAGGTCGTTGACTACACAGTCATGGGTCTATCCCTCACTGGTTATTCTATGCCAATCTTCTGGTGGGGTTTGTTGCTGATTTTATTTTTCTCTGTTGGCCTGGGGTGGACCCCGGTCTCAGGGCGGATTTCGGCAATGTTCTGGGTTGATGAAGTGACTGGTTTTATGTTGATTGATTCGTTCCTTTCAACTGAACCCGGTGCTTTCATCTCGGCACTCAGGCATTTGATTCTTCCTTCGATCGTTCTGGCGACCATCCCTTTAGC
>DEIL01000277.1 GCA_002352445.1 Desulfobulbaceae bacterium UBA2775 | reverse complement strand
CTTCGATATCCCCCCTTTTCCAACCTGGCCTGCCTGAAACTTCAGGGCAGTGCCCCCGCAGAAGCCGGGGCAACGGTTCGCGAACTGGGTCGGCGGTTGCGAGAGATGCTGAGGAACTGGCCCACCCGGGGCAAGGAAATTCAGCTGCTGGGTCCGGTTGCGGCGCCCATGGCAAGACTGAAACGCAAATTCCGTTGGCAACTGCTGATTAAATGCCAAAATGGTTCCCTACTGAAACACTTTCTTCAAGAAGCGGAAAAGATTTTTGATCAGATGCCGGGCTCAAACCGGGTACAATTCATGGTAGATGTGGATCCTTACGACATGCTGTAGAAAATGTATTCAACGGATTTTGCTTTTTACGGGACCATCAACCATGAGAAGATGAAATGCGTCAGAGTCCTAAAATTCCTTGCAATTTTACAACGATCTGTTATCAATAGTATATAGCTATCCCGGCCGGGCATATGCTTCAGGATATTACCGTTTAAATAAGTTCGCATTCTACCGATCAGCACCGGAGGAAAAAATATTTCCGGCCGTGCGAAAAAAAACACCCCATAAAATTGCGGTCAAATGGAAATCCGTGAAGCCTGAGTATTAGCTAGGGCATGCCTACAACAGGTCATCCAAATGACTTGCGACCCCCTACCTCCTTATTAGGGATTCCATTTTCCTCTCGCCGTTTTTCAGGTCGGCGCAAGACTTCATTTTATGAGACTGAACGTACCGCGTCACCCATGAACGGTAGCTCCGTTCAGTGTGAATTGAATAGTGATGTCGCCGCATGACGGCACGCATTTCGTCCAAAAGTTTCATGGCGATAAGAGTGTGCAGGGTCGACTTTTTGAATAGATTTTGTACTAGATATTCGATATTGCGAACAAGCAATTTTGCCTGAGAATATCGCAAATCGTTTGCTATCAGGTAGATCTGCCTAATAATCAATGGTTCGGCAGTAGCATTTTGGGGGAAATAATGATTATAAAAATAATATGTCTAGCTAACTCCAAAAAATTTAGTGAAAGATGCGTGGCTGGTATAGAGGTTGACGAAACCTCTGATGGTTATTCAATAATTTTGTCTGGCTCCAAGCCTAAATGGCTTCGGCCTGTTTCAAAAAGTGAACACGGTGAGTTCCCCGCAAGAATAGCGCAAAACATTTCACTTCTTGATGTCATAGAATTTGATCTTGTTGCTCCTTGCCCTTCTGGCTACCAAGCCGAAAATGTGCATTTTTCCAAGGATTCTGTAAAAACAGTGACTAGCATTAAGCTATCCAGTAGCAATTTAGACAAATTAACATGTGATTATAATTCCTTATTCGGTAATCGAGGGAAAGCTGTTCACGAAGATGTTATTGATACCCTTGATCATTCATTAATTCTTATTAAAGTCAATAGATATAATACATTTATAAAGCCAGAAAACAACCAACTTAGAATGAATTTTCTTTACAACTCCGTTGAGTATGATTTGCCAATAACTGATATAAAATTTGAGACACAGTTTAGAAATAACGATAGAATCCTTGAAGGAGTTCAACATCTTTATTTAACGATATCCCTTGCAATTGTTCATAACAATTGGCACTCTAAGCTAATAGCAGGAGTCATATACATTTAAAAATGAAATCATCCAATAAAACTATTTATACAATAGGTTATGTTCCCCACACACTCGATACTTTCGTGAATACATTAAAAATGTATCAAGTATCTGCTGTAGTAGATGTACGTTCTTCTCCATATAGTCAATTTAAGCCAGAATTTAACAAAGAAACTCTAAAGGATTTCCTCAAGGCCAAAAAGATAGCCTACGTATTCTTGGGGGACAATTGCGGAGCAAGAGTTGAGGACCTGTCTTGTTATGTTAATGGGAAAGTTGACTATAAGCTTGTCGCAGAAAAGCAAAAGTTTAAAGAAGGACTAAAAAGAATAAAAAAAGGAATGGAAAATTTTCTTATTGCTCTTATGTGTGCAGAAAAAGATCCAGTTACCTGCCACAGAACAATACTAATTTGTCGCAATTTGATTTCTCCAGAAATTAAAATTAAACATATCTTAAGTAATGGTAAAATTGAGGAGCATAAAGATAGTGAGCAAAGGTTAATGAAAATTTTCAAGTTAGATCATCCTGATCTGTTTCGTAGTGTACAACAAAGGCTTGAGGATGCGTATTCAAGGCAAGGGGAAAAGATAGCCTATGAAATAGCTGAACCAACAAATGAAGATTGGGGACAATAAAATGTCAAAAAATAAACTTTTTACAATTGGATTTACCAAGAAAAATGCACAGACTTTTTTTTCAAAATTACGAAATGCAGGTGTGACTAAAGTCATTGATATTCGACTAAATAATGTATCACAACTGGCTGGTTTCGCAAAACGTGATGATTTAATGTTTTTCCTAAGTGAGCTTTGTGATTGTGACTATATACACATGCCAAACTATGCGCCAACAAAAGAGATATTGGATGCATACAAGAAAAAGCATATTAGCTGGGATGAGTATGTAGAACGTTTCAGCAAACTAATAAGAGAACGTAAAATTGAGAACAAGATCACAGCTGAAGAGTTAAATAATGCTTGCCTGTTATGCAGTGAGCCTACCCCTGAACAATGTCATCGTCGCTTGGTCGCAGAATATCTAAGGGACAAATTCGGAGACATTGAAATAAGACATATATAGAAAATGCCGAACCATCGGGTGAACTTGAGCGGGTATAATTTGCCGGTTGCCCACTATATCGGTTTTATTCCATATATTTTTTGAGAAACCCGCCAAGTTACCCGTAACGTTCGCCGGTGACAAAGAAAAGCATGGTAAAAATATGAAAATTTATTTAGACAATTCGATTATACAATGTGGCAAAGAGACCTTTGGCCCGACGAATCCGTTGAAGCGCTAAACAGAAAAGCCATGGAAGTAATACAAATAAAGAACGGCGAACAAGACGCTTGAGAGGGACTGAGCAAAGCCGTGCCGTTTTTTGAAGGGCAGTATTTGACCGGTAGTTTTTATACTTTTATCGGCATCCTTCATAACAACTCAAAAGCAGTTTACACTTTGTTTATTTTCCGTATTAGCATCGAAAATGGGGGCCACTTCAACCCAATGGCTACCATTCAAACGGACACGATTCATGGCCAATTATCTCGATCCCTTAACCTTTCCAATCCACGGCCCTCGTCTCATTGAAGCCAGTGCGGGAACGGGAAAAACCTATACCATCGGGGCCCTTTATTTACGGCTGGTGCTGGGGCACGGCGGGGACAATGGCTTTTTCAAACCACTCATGCCCCCGGAAATCCTGGTGGTGACCTTCACCAATGCCGCCACGGAAGAGTTGCGTGACCGGATTCGCGACAAACTGGTTGAAGCCACCGCCTTTTTTCGTGGGGAATGCGGTGGCGATGGCTTTCTTGAATGCCTTGGCAGTGCGTTTCCTCAAGAGTCATGGTCTGAAAAAGCCAGGATTCTTGAACATGCGGCCCTGTGGATGGATGAAGCGGCTATCCATACCATTCACAGTTGGAGCAAACGCATGCTGCGGCAGCACGCTTTCCAATGCGGCAGCCTCTTTGATCTGGATTTGGCGCCCGATGATCAGGACCTGCTGGAAGAGGCCGCCCGCGATTACTGGCGTTGTCATTTTTATGGACTCCCGCCCGAACAGCTGGCGGAACTCCTGCCCCTGATCAAATGCACCACACCCCAGGCCCTGCTGAGCCAGGTAACACCATTGCTCAGGGTGGAAACAACTAATGATTTGCCGCTTCAGGGTGATCCGTTTGACATGCTGGAACAACGCTGTGAAGCCATCCAGGCAGCAAAGCAGGAATGGTCCGTGGATTTTGAGACGGCCATTGACCGGGTAACACGGGCCAAGGCAGACAAAACCCTGAATGGTAATAAGTACGGTGCCCCTTCATTAAAGAAATACATCCATCAACTCACCCTTTGGATCAAGGAAAATGGTCCCCTTCCGGAACCCGGGACGCGTCTCAAATTTTCATCTCAAGGTCTCAAAGAAGGGACGAACAAGCACAAATCACCGCCTGCACATGGCGCCTACGAAGCGTTTGAGCGGCTCAATAACATTTTAAACCGGTTTGAAATTGACAAAGCCCTGTTTGTTCACGCAGCGCGGGAGATTGACCGCCGCTATGAGCGACAAAAAGACCAGCAGGGGCTGATGGACTTTGACGATCTGCTCACCCGCTTAAACGAGGCATTGCAGCGTTCTGGAAACGAAGGATTGGCAGAAATCATTGCCGATCAGTACCCGGTGGCCATGATTGACGAATTCCAGGACACGGACCCCGTCCAATATGCCGCTTTCAATCGGATCTACGGTCACCGGCCACAGACGGCGCTGTTGATGATCGGTGATCCCAAACAGGCCATTTACGCCTTTCGCGGTGCGGATATCCATACCTACCTGCGGGCCCGCCGGGATACCGGCGATGAACCTTACACGCTGGGCGCCAATTACCGGTCCACCGAAAAACTGGTGAAGTCGGTCAACCAAATGTTCGCATCGGCAAACCCATATTCCGAAGGACCCTTTCTCTTTAAGGAGCGAATTCCATTTGAACCGGTTTCGGCCAAAGGCCCCCAAGGGCAGCTGATGGTGAAAAATCAGCCGTCATCAGGCCTGCACATTCGGCAACTACAGCAAACCGAACCGGTTTTAAAAACAGGGAGCAATGGTTATCTGAGCAAAATGGCCGAGGCCTTTGCCGATGAAATCGTGCGGCTCTTAAATCCGGCTGAACACCTTCCCTCCCGGGC
>DEIL01000010.1 GCA_002352445.1 Desulfobulbaceae bacterium UBA2775 | reverse complement strand
TTTTACGACGCCATCAAGTATAACTATCCGTATACTCATAAAATTTGTGCCGATGTGGTTCGAAATTTGCGGCCAGAATTGGGGTGATGATCGTTAGAGGATTTTATACGAAAATTTACCACAGGCATATAATTGATATCCCGAGGATAAATTTTGGAGCGTAACGCTGATATTGGATGAAAAGGCAATTTTTCAAGGTGGCCTTATTTATTAACCAATATTGTATTCAATGTGACCTTCTCTATTCTCTACCCCGGTAAACAGGAGGACCCGTCGAGATTAGACCGGTCCTTGATTTTCTTAACAGGCTTCAGGAATATTATAAATCCCAAACCGGTCAAGGCAACCAGGGTACTGAGCCAGAAAGCCGGACTATATCCACCGGTAGTGTCAAAAATATATCCAGCCAGAATTGGGCCGACAGACCCTCCTAAGCAACCACTGAACACAATAAGACCGAAAAGAACCCCATGGGATCGAATTCCAAAATACTCGGCAACGATGGGAGAAATAGCGGTGAAAAACCCGCCGTGAGCAAGGCCGTAAAATGCAGCAAAGAGATAGATCATCCAGAGGTTGTTAGTTATTTGCAGCCATAAGAGTGTCGATATCAGCAATATAAAGCAAAGAATTGTTGCTTTTCGGCTATCAAATCGGTCAATGAATATACCCGTTGCGAATCGGCCCACCATGCTGACTCCTCCGATGGTGGAAATAACGCCCGCCGCTTTAGCACTGGAAATATGCAAATCCTGGGCAAATGGTACAATATGCACCAACACGATTAGCAAACAAAAAACCACCGAAAAGTTCACAACGCATAATATCCAGAACTGAATTGTACGAATTGCCTGGCCAAGGGAAAGGCTTTGAACATCTTTCTTATCAACCGCTGACTCCACCACTTGACCAGGATCACGCCTAAGAAGCCAGCCAAGCAGGGCAAGTGATATCATACCGGTTATGCCAATCACCACATAGGCAGTTCGCCAACCATAGTTCGTAATGAGGAGGCTGGCTATTAAAGGAACAACAAGTTGTCCAGCACCCGTCCCGACCTTTACCATGCCGGTTACCATTCCTCTGTTTCTGACAAACCAGCGCGTGGTGGTGGATAAAGAGATAACGTCAATAGAGCTAAACCCGATGCCCACGGCAATCCCATAAAATAGATATAACTGCCATGACGTCTGGAGTCTGGACATCAAGAGAAATCCCAGCCCAACAAAACAGCTGGTGACAATCATCAACTTTCTGGGTCCCACTCTATCGTTTAGTCGCCCTACAAAAATGGCGAAGAATCCCATAAGAAAAAATGCCAGAGAAGAGGCTCCTGAAATAATCGTTCGTGACCAGCCAAACTCTTCATGCAATGAACTGAAAAAGACACCATAAGATACAAATATACCAATTCCGATAGCCTGAATACAGAAACATACAGCACCGATAACGTACCTATAAGATTTCTCAGTTGCTTGTGTGTCAATCATGTAGTTAGATTTCTCTTTCTTTCATTCACTCATCAAGATACCTGAGATAGCAGAAACTTACCTTGCGATAAAGGATAAGTAATCCCTTTTCCGGGAAGGCAAAAGCTATGGAGAAAGCATAGATTTCGATCACGGCTCGAAATCCATGCGCGGTGTACCTTCAATTGCACCTTCTTTGGACCATTGCAACCAATCTTTTGGTTTACAAGATTTCCAACGGCGTCCATAGACAATATTGTCGATATGTGGAAGAATCAAACATGGTAAGTAAGATTTTTTCAGCATAAAGCGTACTAACTTATGCAGGCTGTTGTTGGGCCGGCCGTAAGGATAAACGGCCAACCTGCATCTAGAGCCAAATTTACCGGACATAAAGTAGCCGAAGCGGCCCCATTCACCCAGACGACTGGCACGGCAATTTATTGATGTAACAAAACAGGTAGCTCAGGAAATTGCAATTAAACAGGGAGCTTTATACTGGTGAGACAGGCATTTCCGATTTTTATTGGATGACCTCCAGGTAACTGTCGTGCTCTGGAGGCCTTACCCTAATTGATATTATCAGGCGCTCCATTTTCTTAGAGTGAACAAATCCACTGCCCCGTATATTCAATAATTTTTCCCAAACCAAGAACGTTCTCCAAGCAATACAGAAACAAAAGCCATCATACTGCGATTAATCTATTGACAGGTTTTGTTTCATAGATTACTGGATGCAGTAATACTGGCAGATAGATAATTTCATCAAAGCATAATTAGAAGGGAGGCCAATGTTTTCAAAACAAAAACCCCTATGGGGCAAAAAAAAGAAACTGAAATCAAATTATGATGTGGTCCTCATTGGAGGTGGACTTCACAATCTTGCCACTGCCTATTATCTTGCGAAAAACCATGGTGTCACAGATATAGCGATTATTGAGAAGAACTTTATCGGATTTGGTGGTGCCGGACGAAACACTGCAATCGTCCGTGCAAATCAGCGAACTCAGCACAACGTCCCCCTCTATAAAGAAGCTCTTGACCTCTGGCCTGTTCTGACCAAAGAGCTCGATTATAACTTAATGTTTAACAATTGCGGTAACCTCAACCTGATGCACTCTGAGGCTGCTATGAAGGCGGCACGCACGACCATTTCCACAGCCCAGTTCCATGGCGTGGAAAGTCATCTGATAGATGCAAAAGAGGCAAAAGAGCTGGTTCCTGCCCTGAATATCTCGGATGATATAACATTTCCAATCCATGGAGCAATGTTTCATCCCCCCGGTGGTATTGTCCGGCATGATGCGGTGGTATGGGGCCTTGCCAAGGGCGCTGCGGAAAAAGGCGTTGAGATTCACCAGCAGACAGAAGCTTTAGCCGTTGGTACAAAAAACGGTAAGGTTACGTCTGTGTCCACAAGTGAAGGTGTGATTAAGACAAAACAGGTATTGATTTCCGCAGGTGGTTATTCCGCCGGTCTGATCAATGGTATGCTTGGAATCAAGCTTCCAATATCCGTCTTGACCATCCAGGCCATGGTAACACAACCTCTGAAACCGCTACTTAATCATGTGGTTTCCTCTGGAGCATATCACTGCTATGCAAACCAGACCCTGAAGGGTGAAATTGCTACGGGCGCACATATGGATCCCTGGCCCAACTATACGAATTTGAGTACTGCACACTTCATCAAACATCAAGCCGAAGCCCTTTGCGAGTTTCTGCCCTGTCTGAAAGGGGTTCGTTTTATGAGAATCTGGGGAGGACTTGCAGACATGACTCCCGACATGGCACCCATACTGGAAGGCAATAACCATTTTGATGGATTTTTCATGAACTGCGGCTGGGGCTATTTCGGTTTCAAATCCTGCTCATCCGCCGGCAAGTATATGGCCGAGTATATGGCCACTAATCAGTGTCCCGACATGCTGAAACCCTTCGCTCTGAAACGGTATGAAGAGCATAAACTTATGGGTGAAACTGCAGCACTTGTAAATTACAGCCCGGATAATTAGGCATAAGGAGAAATAAAGATGGCACTAACAATAACATGTCCAATCTGCGGGAAAAGAAATGGCTACGAATTCAAATTCGGTGGCGAGGAAAGAGGACCCAGACCTGACGAGAAAAATCTTACCCCTGAAGCCTGGTGTGACTATGTGCACATGAACAATTGTGTTGCCGGTGTGCAAAAGGAATGGTGGTTTCACCGAGACGGATGCGGTTCATGGTTCACTATACACCGGGATACGACGACCAACTTTGAAGTGGAAAAAGCGGAGGCAGAAAAATGATGAACAGGCTTAACAATCTGGCCACATTACAGATAGATCCAAGCCGTAAAATTTCTTTCATATTTAGAGGGAAAAGATATTACGGAATGGAAGGAGATACAATTGCTACCGCTCTTTATTCCAACGGTATCAGAATATTTGCAAGGAGTCTTAAATACCACAGGCCACGAGGCCTTTACAGCCTTGATGGCGAATGCAGTAATACCTGCATGGAAGTGGACGGTATCCCCAACGTTAGATGTGAAAATACACTTCTTAAAGATGCGATGGAAATTAAGGAACAAAATGTCAAAGGTTCTCTTGAAAATGACATGATGTCCGTCATCGATAAAATGGACTGGATGATGCCGGCTGGTTTTTATTACAACACCATGCATAAACCTGCAAAAATCTGGCCTGTCGCCATGAAACAGATCCGTAAAGTTGCAGGTCTTGGTATATTAAACCCTGATTTTAAAATGACGGGAAAATATGATGAAATATTTCCTACCACCGATGTGTGTGTGATCGGTGGTGGACCGGCGGGAATGAGTGCTGCGCTCTCTGTGGCAGGAAAGGGGCTCAGGGTTATACTGCTCGAATCAAGACCGGTTCTGGGAGGATTTTTTGAGTATAGATTAAAAGAATATAAAGAAGGTCAGTCGTTTCATGAACGTGCAGGAGAACTTGCAGGCCAAGTTGAAAAAACAGAAAACATCAGGGTGTTTACCCATGCCTCAATGATCGGTGCATATAACAACAACCTGATCACCGGATTCCAGATCGGCAAGGAATCTGACTGCTTTGATGAGAGATATATAGAAATTCGGGCACAAAGCGTAATCGTTGCCACAGGTTGCATCGAACGTCCACTGTTATTTGAGAATAATGAACGACCAGGCGTCATGCAGATCGGCTGTGCCCTGAGGATGGCTCATACATATGGATTGCTGCCTGGTAAAGAGGCCGTATTCAGTATCGGCCATGATCTGGGTCTTGAAACAGCTATTAGTCTTTATGATCTCGGCCTAAAGATTTCCTGCGTTGCCGATATCAGAAAAGAGGGCCAGAATGGTGAACTTGTCGCACAATTGCGTAAGCGGGACATAGAACTCCTCAAAGGCTCTGTGGCAACCATGGCCCATGGCCAAAAACGGGTCAATAAAGTCACTATCGCAACTGTGAACGGAACAGCATCCCAGGATTACAACTGTGATCTCCTGGTGGCATCAGCCGGACTGACGCCGGTAACCAGTGCCATAACCGTGGTAAGGGGCAGACTCAAATATGATGACCATACCGGATATTTCCTGCCGGATCAGATGCCTGAAAAAATGCATGCCACCGGTAGAGTCCTTGGACTGGACAATGCCCTTGCGATTGAATCTTCGGGAAGACTTGCCGGACTCCAGGCGGCCTTTGATTGCAAGGCCTGTTCCATTGCAGAAATCGGCGAGGCAGAAAATGAACTTGAAAAGTTACCTGGACCCTCTCGTGGCACCAAACTTGTAACCGCTCCGGTAAAGGGGCGTAAAAGTTTCATCTGTTTTGATGAAGATACCACAATCAAAAATATCAACCAGGCAATCGACAAGGGTTTTGATGTACCGGAACTGATCAAGCGCTTTACCTCTGCCGGAACCGGTCCGGGCCAAGGAGGTATTCCCGGTCATAATCTCCCTCTCTATGTGGCGCAATACCAAAAATTACCCAGTATTTCCATCAGATCCACTACTGTCAGACCACCCATTGTACCAACATTGCTGTCTACCTATGCCGGTACCAATCATGCCATGTTCAAACGGACACCTATGGATGAGATGCAGCGAAAAGATGGTGGAGTTTTCAGAAACATCGGTATATGGCAACGGGCTCGATATTTTTCCAATGATTTTTCATGTAAAGTTGAAATTGAAAATGTGAGATCCAACGTAGGTATCCTGGATGGTTCGACCCTTGGAAAATTCAGGATACACGGACCCGATGCGGTAAAAGCACTTGAGCGGGTTTTTGTTTCAGACATGTCAAAGATAAAGGAAGGCCGGATCAAATATTCAGCAATGTGCAATGATGACGGCTGTGTGATTGATGATGGCATTATCGTCAAACATGGTGAAAATGATTTCTATTTTACTACATCCACCGGTCGTGCAGGCAGTACGATTGAGTGGATCAGGTACCACACCCGTTATGACGGCTGGGATTTCCATATGGTAAATCTTACCGATTCCATGGGTGTGATCAATTTATCCGGCCCCAATGCCAGAAAAGTACTTGAAAAGATAGTGGATATTGACATATCAACTGAGGCCTTTAGCTTTTCTGAATATAAGGAGTTTCAGTTAAAGGATACAGTTCCTGTAAGAGCTATGCGTCTGGGGTTTGTGGGTGAACTTTCCTATGAACTTCATGTACCATCTTCCTATATGAAATCTATCTGGCTCATGTTGAATGAAGCCGGCAAAGAATTTAATATTATGAATTTTGGTGTTGAAGCTCAAAACGTACTTCGTATGGAAAAATGCCATATCATCCTTGGTCAGGAATCTGAACAGAGAACGAATCTTCTCGATGTAGGCTTGGGATTTTTATGGAATCGCAACAAACCGGAGGCAAAGACCGTTGGTGCAGTGGCCCTGCGCCAGGCAGAAAGTGATCAGACCCGGCTTAAA
>DEIL01000075.1:277-16798 GCA_002352445.1 Desulfobulbaceae bacterium UBA2775 | reverse complement strand
CTCCCAACCCCTTTTCTTCCGGATAGCACATGACTTTCATATAAATTCATATCGATTATTTGCTATCTATTTAAAATGAATAAATGGAGGATTTCAGTGAAAGTACGATTAATTCTTTGTTGTATTGCATTGGCTGTGTCAGTTTTTCAGGCAGGCCAGGTTCTGGCCGCTCAGGATGAAGCTAACAATCAGGCACTGTATTTGAAGACTGTCGGTGATCTGGCCACTGTCTGTTCAACCGGAGAGGACTATTCCATGCATAAAGAGGCTGAGGCTTTTTGTCTTGGGTTTATCACCGGGACCATGCATTTTTATGGCGCCCTTGTTCCAAAGCTCAAAAAAGGCCCGGTGATTTGTTCGGATCATGAAATTCCTCGTACTGAGATAAGAGATGTTTTTCTCAAATGGATCGAAAAATATCCTGACCACACAGGCGATGCTCCCATCGATGGGCTGCTCAGGGCTGCTACAGCAAAATGGCCCTGTGAAAAAGAATGACGAATTCGACATTAGCAGTGAGACGTCGAACTATGAGCTGTGCCGTGCGCAATGTAGATTGTAGAAGAGGAGAAAAAATGGAAGCATGCAGAGAGATGAAAATACTGACTATTGGAGTGTTGTTGCTGGCTTTGATTGGAACAAGTGGCTGCAATGCATTGCAGGGGGCCGCGGCTGGTGCAGCTGGTTCGGCTGCAGTGTCTGCTGTATCAGGCCGGGATGGAGAGCAGATTTTAAGGGATGCGGGAGCTGGTGCGGTGGGTGGCGCTGTAGCAAGTTTTGTCTATGGCCTTTTTTGATAAACTCGTAAAAAGGTCGATTACTGATATAGATGGCTAAGTTAAAAAGTCTGATATACAAGGCGCAGTGTTTTTATCAGTGCCGAGGCCATACATATGGTATGCCTCGNNTTTTTAAAAGTTCCGATTTTATTTAGAGGGAAGTATATGAAAATATTTACAGTTGTAAACTCTGTTTTTATTGGTGTTGTGCTTTTGCTTGGCGGTTGCTCTTCCACCTATTATGCAGGTATGGAAAAAATGGGTATCCACAAACGTGATATCATGGTGGATCGGGTGGAAGATGCACGCGATTCCCAGGCCGATGCTCAGGAACAGTTCAAGTCTGCTCTGGAGCAATTTGAGTCAGTGGTTGAGCTGAAAGAGACCGACTTGAAAAAGGCCTATGACAAACTGGCCAAAGAATATGATAAGAGTGAAGCTGCTGCCAACGGGGTTTCTGAGCGCATTGATAAAGTAGAGTCCGTGGCTGATGCACTGTTTGCCGAGTGGAAGGACGAGCTGGGTGAATACCAGAATGCTGATTTGCGCAGATCCAGCAAAAAACAGCTTGAGCAGACTCGAGGTCATTATAAAGAGATGCTGGCAACCATGCACTCAGCAGAAAAAAGCATGGATCCGGTTCTCAAAACCTTTCATGATAACGTTTTGTTTCTCAAGCATAACTTGAACGCCCAGGCCATTGGTTCGCTGCAGGCGGAGTTCTCAGGGCTGAAAAAAGATATCAGCAGCCTGATTGACAAAATGAACACGGCTATCGAACAGTCCAACACCTTTATCGCCAAGATGGAAGCAGCTAAATAACCTGCTGCTTCTGATCAGTATGTAAACAGTATCGGAATCGGTATTTCACCGACTGACTGGCAGTAATGCAGGGATCATTGAAATTCTAAAAATAGTATGACTTTTTTCGTATAACATATGGATCTCATTCAAGGTTTATTGCTTGTTTCGGTTATTCATACCCTTGCCGCCGCCTCCCCCGGCCCTGATTTTGTTCTTGTCTCTCAACAGACACTTGCAAACGGAAGAAAGGCAGGCCTGCTGTGCAGTCTCGGAATATCTCTCGGTCTTTCTATCCACATTGTCTACTCAGCCCTGGGGCTGGCGACTGTTATTGCAAATTCCGCAAATTTGCTGTGGGTAATCAAAATACTGGGAGGGAGCTACCTTGTGTTTCTGGGGGTCAAAGGGCTGCGGGCGAAATCCGCAAAGGGGGAGATGCACGTCAAAATGGTGAAGAAAAATTCTTCGTTTAAATATGTCAGTACCGGATTTATCTGTAACGCTTTAAACCCGAAAGCACCAATATATTTTGTTTCACTTTTCACCCTGGTACTTTCTCCTGAAATGCCCATTTTTCAGCTTGCCGTGTATGGGGCATGGATCATGCTCATCCAGTTTGGTTGGTTCTCTCTGGTAGCTCTACTCCTCTCTTATCCGGTAATTAACAGCACATTCAGACGTGCAGGACACTGGATAGACCGCCTGTTGGGCGGAGTCATGGTGCTGCTTGGAATAAAGGTAATAATTTCCTGCTCGAATTGATTTCAGAAAAAGTTGTTCTGCCGGTGTTATGAATTTTCCTCAATACCTCTGATCACCTGTAAACTTTGTTTTCCTCCGGCTGTATCAGGTGCATCTGAACCAAGAATGGTATCGATTACAGCCCGGCGATTAAAGCTTTTCATAGGTTCTGACGGCAGTAATCGTTTATCGGTACTGGAGCGGTGAATAATCCCTGTATCCAGTAGTTGAGAGAGTACCTTCTGTAGAACCGGTTCAGGATATTCGGCAAGTTGCAGGCTGATGTCTGAAGCTGTGAGACTTGCTTTTTCTTCAAAGGAGGTATAGGTGATATTCAGGATATCAAATGCTGCTGCCAGGTTTTGTGAAGGTTGGTCCGGTATCCTGCACAATCTGTAGGTTGTCATATTCTGGAAAGCGAAGGCAACCTGGGCACCGATAAGGATAAATATCCAGCCGAAATACATCCAGATGAGAAAGAGAGGCAGGGTGGCAAAAGAACCGTAGATCGCATTATATTTTGCAACCCCCACCTGGAGAGTAATATACATATTCTGCACACTAAACCAGAGAATGGCGGCCAGGGTGGCTCCGAAGACGGCCGGCAGGGTCTTGACTCTGGTGTTGGGGAAGAAGATGTAGATCACATATAGGGTCAGAGCGATAAAAAACACAGGGAAAAGTTTAAGAAGAAGTGCCTGGACCCAGATGAAAGGTATTAACAGGTCAACCTTTGATGCTAGTTGCGGGCTAGTCAGGAAAGCACTGGCAGCAAATGCCACATTAATGGAAATCGGCAGGAGGATAAGCAGGGTGAGGTAGTCGGAAACTTTTCTGATTATCGAGCGACTGTTCTGTACCTTCCAGATAGCATTCATGGCTGATTCAATATGACTCAGTACCAGTACAACACTGAATAGTATGCCTATCACTCCGATGGTTCCGAGCGTGGCAAAATTAGTTCTGTCAACGTAATCAAAGAGTTTATCGACGGCAGAACGAAGGTGATCAGTGAGCTTTCCTGCTGTTTCCTCAGTAGATAAGGGATCAAGTTCTAATCTCTCCGGAGAAGGGGAGTCCTGTTTCAGGGGAGAACTATGCTCCAGTGTATTGATATAAGTATAGGCTGCTTCCCGCAGCTGATCGCCACCTCCCAACCCCTTTACTACTGCTGTGCTCATGGCAAGCATGGGAACGAGGGAGAGGAGTACGGCGTATGTGAGAGCTCCGGAACGTAATGAGAGGTCATTTTTACGGAACTCTTCTATTGTAATGAGGATGAGACGGACGAGGTTGCGCAGAAATGACTGCGGCAGGGGCAGGCTGGGATCCCGTCTGTCTGCCCAGGCTTTAAGGGTTGCGCGTTTTCGATGTTTAGTCGGTTGCGTGGTGGTCATAATCACCTTTTGGGGCAAAATAAGAGATTCAATCCGTGAGTATCTCTTTTTTGTTCACCGCCTCCGCCTTGACCCTGTCCAGAAGTTTTGCAAGTACCGGCTTGATGTTCTCCCTGATATCGCCTGCGACGATGATGTAAAGGAGATCATCTCCGGGTAGAAATGTTCCCGAAAACGCCTCTATTATTATATCAAAAATGCCTTCATACTGAAGATATTCCAGGCGGAGTTTTTCTATCATTTCGTAGTTCGGAATAACCTCAAGAGCCTTAACCTTTGCTTTATCCTTTCTTGACCAGTTGCGGACAACGCCGTTATGGATGAGGATCATGCCCACATTGTCGGTAAAACCCGGCCTGCTTTTCAGTTCTTTAATTGTTTGAGAAATATCCATGTTATTTTTTTTCAGCCCCTAAGTGTCTAACCCGATTTATTCGGGTTAGCGATCTAATTTTCTGCGTTCTCGGAAAATCTTCCCTATATTGCTTTTAGAATCGGGATCATCAGCTCCTGGGAAGATTTGAGTTTAGACAGATTCAATGAGGAATTATATCGCTCAAGCAGCCACATGGGGATGTCGAACCTGTTATAGCAGAGATCCCAGAAGGTATCGCCGTTATTTACCTTATATGGTTTTTGTCCAACTACGGCGTATGCAGTAAAGAAATCCTCTTCGATTTCCCGGAGATAGTCGAGACGTTTTTCTTCAAATTGAGCGACAGAGAGATTCTCAAAGGGTAGCAAAACTTTTTTTCCCGGCTCGATCTCTGTCAATAGTTTGGCATTATTAATTTTTCTTATCTTATCCGTTGTCGATCCAAGCCATTGTGCATAAAGCCCCAATGATTCTTCGGGTTGAACCGTTATATGACCATAGACTTTTTTATCCTTTTTTAAAGTTCTGAAAACGGAGTACGCATCCGGGTTTCTTTGAGGTATATAGACGTCCTGTTTGGCTGATGGCTTGTTTTTCTTATTTGCTGCCAGGAGAGGAAGGTTTCCGTCCTTGAGCTGTTTTTGGATGAATTTATTATTTTCTCTTTTAATTTTGGAAACCTCTTGGCCGGGTGAAGAGGGGGCGGAGAAGGTTGGAAGCCTCAATTTCTGCCTTATGTAGATTGTTGAATACTGATCGAGGTTGTTGGCTTTACTGAGGCTTTTGATAGATATTCCATGTTGCTTTGCGATACTGCCAACTGTCTCCCCTTTTTTTACCTTGTGAAATATACTGAGTTTTTGTGTGTCAGCATAAAAAGAGGATGGTATAGAATTACTGGATCGGTTGATCTTCTCACTGTCTGGAAGTCGCAGAGAATATCCCTTGGGAATGAGTTTTTCCCCTGCAAATACTGGATTTCTAAGTGCCGGGTTAAGTTTTTTTATCTCTGTTCGACTAAGACGAAAATGATTTTCTATACGGTCGATATGAATATATCCAGGGAGCTTGAGATAACGGACAGAAGGAGTGTGCTGCTGTTTTAATTTAGCCCTGTTTTCCAGCTGTTTGGCTATCTTGAGAGCTGCGAGAAATTCTGAGTAGAAATTTTTTGAAGCGAACTTGAAATGGCCCTTGTCATAACCTGAAAAAATTTTTTCATAACTTCCCTTCGCCTTAACAGCCCGGAGCGTTCCCGACGTTCCGTAATTGTATGAAGTGATGGCAAGGGGCCAGTTGTTGAGAAGTCGGTAGCTGTTTTTAAGGTACTGTGCAGCTGCACGAGTGGCTGATATGGGATCTAGTCTCTCATCAAGGGAATAGTTGATCTTCAGATACTGTTTTCCTGTTCCCCGCGTAAATTGCCATATTCCGGCAGCACCAAATTTCGAGTATGCTTTTGCATTAAAAGACGATTCCACGTGAGGGAGATAAGCAAGGTCTTGAGGTAACTTGTAGGACCGGAAAATTTCCTTCATTTTCTTCATATAGCTTCTGGATCTGATTATTCCCTCAAGAAAGCGTTCTTTCTGACCGGTTTGACTGCGCACATTATCAGCGGCTTTTGCCATATCCTTGAAGCGTTGAGATCCCTTAAAGAAAGCTGCAATCCGCCGCTCCTCAGCGGTAGCAGCTTTTTTTGAATGGGATATTTTTTTCAATATTTTTGAATAGTTGTCCCTTGTTCGCTGCTGGGTTTCCCTGTTGATGCGTCTGGAAGCGGGCAGTTCTGAGTCGAGAAGATGAACTATCTCATAAATTCTCGACAAATCATCAGAGTCATGTATAACTGCGTCGTTGAGTGAATAGATGGAATAAATTTTTTCCCAGAATCTGACATTATTTTTTATTTCTGGATAAAGAGGAAAAAGTTGGTTGGTGAACCCTGTAGTGGGTGGGAGACAGAAGAGAAAGGCCAGGATAACAAGGGTGTATCCGTATCGACGCAATTTCTGAGATGTTATAGCACAAAGTGGCAAAGTTGAGAGTCCCCTGATAAATCTGGATGAAGCTTCCGGATGGCCATGTAGATAAGCACAAAATTTTGAAAAATTTGAACTGCAGCGCATTAGATAGTATTTTTTGCAGTCTAGTGCCATCAAGATTATTCACCGGGGAATAATATGTCAATGCGTCGTGTTAATTGGCAACGGGTTTACTGTATTCGTGGTGCCCTGGTTATCGAAATTAAATTATATCATAAGAAGGTGAACATCGGAATCTGTATATTGAATTATCGTGAGGAGAAGAGGAAAATTTATGTATACTCCAATAGTTGCAACACTGGGTTATATTCTGTCACCGGACGGCAGACAGACTCTGCTGGTTCATCGCAATAAAAGAGAAGATGACCAGCACCTTGGCAAATACAATGGACTGGGTGGAAAAATGATTCCTGAAGAAGACATTTACACTTGTCTCACCCGGGAGATCTATGAGGAGGCTGGTATCACCTGTGAAAAAGTCATCCTGAGAGGTACAATAAACTGGACAGGGTTTGGCCCTTTTGGAGAAGACTGGTTTGGATTTATTTATAGAATAGACAGTTTCAGGGGGACACCAAAGTCGACAAACGAAGAAGGGGACCTGGAATGGGTGGACGTGGCTGATATTTTGAGTCTGCCTATGTGGGAGGGGGATAAACATTTTTTGCCCCTTGTTTTTGACGATGACCCTCGGATATTTCATGGCTTTATGCCATATGATAATGCCCGGCCGCTAAGTTGGCGTTATACACGTTTATGATTGAGGTTGCAGACTACAGGGGGCGTGGTATACTCGGTGTGGTTGATGTAATGTTGAGTGTACTGCACCTGATATTCACTGAAATGAGTGTTTGAATAATTATGAATTATCTAGATAAAAAAAGGGAGTCTTTGTGATGAAGCAGGAGAACGAACTTCAGCGTCTTGAAGAATTTGTGGAGAATTTACTGACCAGTTTCACTGAATTGCGGGCTGAAAAAGCCAGTCTTTTACAGGACATTCGGGAACGTGATGAGATTATTGAAGGATTGCGTGGCAATGTAGAGATTAACGATACGGAGCGTGGTGAGATCAGCCTGAGAGTGAATAAGATGGTTGATCAGATTGAAGAATGGGAGTTGGGTCTGGATGATAGTGAATTTGAAGAATCATCCCTGGAAATAGAAAGCCCCGGCTCGGAAAATGAAGATTCGGGTGATGACCAGACTGATGTTGAGGCAACGTCCGGTGACGAAGAATTTGACAGTGAAGGGAGTGATGAGGATCAGGATGGAGAGGAGGGGAGAGGACAGCAGAACCTGTTTTCCATGGAAACATCGTAAGATAGCGGTAAGTTGAATGACGGTGAAAAAGGATCCCCGGGCGTGCACGAATAAGAACAGGGCGAGTCATGTCAGATAAAGAAAGACTGGTACGGTTTGAGCTTTTGGGACAGGAACATGCATTTTATACTGCTGCCCCGGAGGAGGAGATGGAGTCAATTCTCACACTTGTCCGCAACAATGTTGGTACTGATTCTCCCAACATTGCAGGAACATTGCCGGTTTCCAAGGTGGCTGTGCTTGCATGTTTAAATATCGCTTCACTGCATGTAAAGCTGGAACAGGAGTTTGAAGAATACAAGCACAACTCCCAATCGAGGATTGGCAGGCTGAATGAGGAAATCAGAGCAAAGTTGTCTGCAGAGTAAATCGCAGGTATATAATTTGTTTTCGTTTGGTTGAAAGTCTGCTATAGTTAATTCATTAGTTCCTTGGAAATTATTTTCTGAGTTTTTGCGGCAGAGATCAGTGCAGACTTCGAAATAATTTCGTCAAGGTACTTACCCAGGCATTCTAAAAATTCCGATTTGTTCGGGCAGGTTTTTTGTACCCTGAAAATATGATGAGGGTACTGATCCCGTCCATCGGGGTTATTTAACTTGGATGTATTTTTTGATCTGAGTATGTTGTTTTGCTCGAATAGAGCAAGTGAAACTGATCTTTTCCCTGCACTGTTAGTGATCATCAGCGTGTGTTGAGCCAACTCTCAAGAATAGGGTACCTCCGCTGGTATCTTAAGGAGGATCGCTCGCGAATTTCCTGACGTTGCTATGAGGATGCCCACCTATTAATTTAGGTTTAACTGTCCTGGCGACACGGCAGTGTGGGGAAGGTGAATTGATAAGTGATGAAGAATCACTGATTTTTTTGATCCGGATGGTTGTGTTGTTTTGAGTTCAGTTGCAAATACACTATTCCGGTTTGACATATCTAAATAAGATTGACTTCAGCTGAAAAGCGCTGTCGGAACAAAAAATGATGAAACTACTTATACTCTCCAAGGGGGGGTACTAAGGAGAGTCCCGTTAATCGGGATTAGATACTCTTTTGATATATCCAGTGATGTGTTGTCACCCAGGGAGAGGTTTGTTTTCTCTGGCCGGCAGTAGAGATGTTATCTCAAAAAAGATGTGTAGTTATTGAGAGTTACTGGTAATGTATAGTGGTTTGAGTAAACTGCGGATGTTATGGTCTGTCTGGAGTCATCTGCAGAAATAAAGATGGAAAAGCCGGGGAGTGGTGTGGTCCGGATCTGCATTTCTGCTTTGTCTTTCATTTTTATTGTTAACCTCTCTTTTTTTTGTTCTTCTAGTTTTTTTCTCTGTCCTGTCAGTCGTTTCATTGATAGGATTCCCAGATGGATTCAATAAGTAATCCCTATTTCTTAATAATTTTTGGTTTGCTTGCAGGTGCTTTTACTGGGTTTTTTCTCAGAAAGCGTTTTGTTGAAGGGAATGAAAAGAATATAAAAGCACAAAGCAAACAGATTGTTGAGACCGCAATAGTAGAGGCGGAGCAGTTAAAAAAAGAGGCTCTGCTGCAGAGTAAGGAAGCTGCCTATAAGGTTAAACAGGCACTTGAGGAAGAACTGAAGGTTGAACGGGACGAACTGAAGGATGAGCACAAACAATTTAAAAGAAAAAGGGACGGGCTAAAACGAGAGTGGGAAAGCTTTGATAGAAAGCAACTCGAACTGTACAACAATGAAAAACGTCTCAAACAGGTTGAAAATGAGTGGGTGGAGAAACATAAGGAGGTAGATAACCTCGTCGGAAAACAGCGATACGAGCTTTCAAGGCTGGCAGGTATCAGCCAGGAAGATGCGAAAAAAATGCTGATGGATTCCCTTGAGAGCGAAGCCCGGATGGATGCTGCAAAAAGGCTGGCTAAAATTGAAAATGAAATGAAAATTGAGGCGGACAAAAAAGGGAAGAATATCCTCGCGCTTGCCATTTCAAGATATGCCGGTGACTATGTTGCAGACAGAACGGTTTCTATGGTGCCTCTGCCCAGCGATGAGATGAAAGGCAGGATTATTGGTCGGGAGGGGAGGAACATTCGAGCTATTGAGGCGGCAACCGGTATTGATATTATTATCGACGATACCCCCGAAGCGGTGATTCTCTCCGGATTTAATCCGGTTCGCAGAGAAGTTGCCCGTCTGGCTCTGCTCCAACTTATCAATGATGGTCGAATACATCCGGGACGTATTGAAGAGGTGGTGGAAAAGGTTACCAAGGAACTTGAAGCTCATATGCGGGAAGCAGGTGAACAGGTAACCTTCGATGTCGGTGTACACGGTGTACATGTGGCATTAATGGATCTGCTTGGGCGGCTGAAGTATAGGACCAGTTATGGGCAAAATGTGCTCCAGCATTCACTTGAAGTTTCTTTTTTATGTGGAATTATGGCCTCTGAGCTGGGTGTGGATGTCAAGATGGCCAAGAGAGCTGGTCTGCTCCATGATATTGGCAAGGCTGTTGATCACGAAGTTGAAGGCTCCCATGCAATAATAGGCAGGGATCTCGCCAAAAAGTATGGTGAACCTGAAGAGGTCGTATACGCTATTGGTGCCCACCATGAGGATCAGCCTCCCCAGAGTGTTATAGATGTCCTCGTCCAGGCGGCTGACGCTTTGTCCGGCGCCCGGCCCGGGGCCAGAAAAGAGATGCTTGAGAGCTATGTTAAACGGCTGGAGGATCTGGAAGCAATAGCGAATGCATACGATGGAGTTGAAAAATCTTATGCCATTCAGGCTGGCCGTGATTTAAGAATTATTGTTGATTCCAATAAGGTGAGAGATGAAGAGGCGACCCTGCTCAGCCAGGATATCGCCAAGTCTATAGAAAGCAAATTGACCTACCCGGGACAGATTCGCGTTACAGTGATTCGGGAGACCCGTGCCGTAGAGTATGCAAAATAGCACTCCCTGGCAAGCTCCAAGTCTCATTGAGCTATCTGTTTTCGGAAAAACAGCAGATGGGAAAAATAGTTTTGTGAATGGATTGTGACATGGCTTCGATTGAGGAACAACTCGAGTTGATAGAGCGGGGAGCAGTTGACTGTATCTCTCGTGAAGAACTGGTAAAAAAACTGAACAAATCCCAGGAAACCGGAATTCCACTTAAGGTGAAGGCCGGATTTGATCCGACGGCACCTGATCTTCATCTCGGTCATACGGTGCTCTTGCAAAAACTGAAGCATTTTCAGGATCTGGGTCATGAAATTTATTTTCTTATCGGTGATTTTACCGGTATGATCGGGGATCCCACAGGGAAATCTGATACCAGAAAGGCTCTGACCGTTGAGCAGGTTGCTGAAAATGCCGAGAGTTATAAAACTCAGGTTTTCAAGATTCTGGATCAGCAAAAAACCCGTGTGGTTTTTAACTCCACCTGGCTGGGTAAACTCAGTTCCTACGATATGATCAAACTTGCATCGGAGCTGACTGTGGCCAGGATGCTGGAACGGGACGACTTTAAAAAGAGGTTTGACGGCGGGAAGCCTATATCTATCCACGAGTTTCTCTATCCTCTAATCCAGGGATTCGATTCGGTGGCAATGGAGGCTGATGTGGAGCTGGGGGGAACCGACCAGTTGTTTAACCTGCTGATGGGAAGAGATCTGCAGCGATCACGTGGACAGGAACCGCAAATAGTCCTCACTATGCCTCTGCTGGAGGGGCTTGACGGGGTCAACAAGATGAGTAAGTCTCTTGGCAACTATATAGGTATTACTGAATCGGCTGATAATGTTTACGGTAAAGTTCTTTCCATCTCCGATGATCTGATGTTTCGTTACTATGAGCTGCTCAGTGATCTCAGCGGGAGTGAAATTGGAGAGTTAAAAGAGAAAATGGAGAGCGGTACTCTTCATCCTAAAGAGATAAAGAAGCAGCTTGCCCGTGAGTTGACAGCTCGTTTCCATTCCTCTGAGGCAGCCCTTGCTGCAGAGGAAGGGTTTGAAAAAGTATTCACTAAGGGTGGTATTCCTGATGATATCCCGGAGATGGTCAGTTCTGCAACTGAAGAGATCTGGTTACCACAATTACTTGTTGATTCGGGACTTGTTAAGTCTACCTCGGACGGCAGAAGGATGATCAAGCAGAATGCTGTATCGATAGATGGTGAGAAAATTACTGATATGAATAGTGTCGTTAAGCCGAAAGGGGAAGTGCTGATCAAGGTGGGAAAAAGGAGGTTTTGTAAAGTAATTTTCGACTGAAATTGCACTGCTTTCCATCGAAGTACGAAAAAAGGGTCAGTAGAAAACATCTACTGACCCTTTTTTCGTTTTTGATTCTGGAAGATCTGTCAGTGAAGTGTTTTTGCCTTATCCGAGCAGTCCTTACAGATGCCGGAAAACTCAATATGGTGGCCAAGAATTTTGTAGTCACAGGACTTGGCCGCTATTTCATTGATCTCTTCCTGCACCTCTATATCAACATCATCGACTCTGCCGCAGACCGAGCAGCGTATATGGTAATGAGATTCTATGGTTGCGTCAAATCGCTTCTGGGTTCCGCCAACTTCCAGCTTCAAAATAACGCCATTTTCTGCCAGTAGCTCAAGGTTTCTGTATACAGTTCCCAGCCCTATACGCGGTAGCCGTTTTCTTACCATGTCGTATACTTCGTTGGCAGTAGGATGTGAAGTGACTTTGCCAAGTTCTTCTAAAATAATTTGTCGTTGCGTCGTTAAACGCATATTGGGTAGATAGTCCATAACTAAATAGCGGTCTCCAGTTAAATTTAATAAAAATTATTAATTAGTTGAATACTATCTTATTGGGAGAAAATTACAACAGAAAACAACTGGAAATGACAGGGGTGTCAGTGAATACAGTGATAAATCGTGTCGCTGTGTCCTCTGTGCTCTCCGTGGTGAGAAAATGTGGCCATAGGGGTTAACGAGTCAGTTGACTTGAGGATTGAAATAGCCAAAACGAAGGTCAGGGAATTCTGTTTTAAGACTGTGCCGCCAGCGTCGAATACCCAGTGATACAGAGTCATTAGGGAATTTCAGGATGTTGAGATACCACTCCGGATCCATGTTCAGATTACGGAGTTGGATGAGGTCAGGTGAGTGGGATTCGATGAGTTGGCAGAGTGTTTCAAATTCCTGTTCCGAATCAGTCACTCCCGGAAGAATAAAATAGTTCAGCGAGACGAACAGGTCATTCTCTTTCATCACCTGAATTGAACGCTTAACATCGGAAAAGGTATACCCTTTAGGTCGATAGTAGGGGTTATAATATTTTTCCTGTACTGAATTGAGACTTACCCTGAGACTGTCAAGACCGGCTTTGGCAAGTCGAGCAACACTGTCCGGCAGACTGGAATTGGAATTGAGGTTAACAGTTCCTTTTCCGGTTTTGGAGCGAATCCGCCTTACAGCCTCTTCTAAAACATTGGCCTGGAGCAGTGGTTCACCTTCACATCCCTGGCCGAAACTGACAATTGGATTTTCCGCCTGCATAAGATGCGGGATAGCCATCTCACATATTTCTTTTGGCGTCGGCACAAAAGTTATTCGATCTTGAGTTGCAGGGCAACATCCTGAAGGCTGCAGGGAGATACAGCCAACACAGCGCGCATTACATTCCGGAGACGTTGGCAGAGGCGCTTCCCAGCGGTCTAAAAAATAGTTTCTGGCGGCTGGACAGCCATAGGTAAGACAACATTTTCCCAAATGCTGGATGAGTCGGTTGTTTCTGTTGGTTTTAAGCTTTTTCCTGGTCAGTTTTTCAACCGTATAACGGTCATATTGATCGCAGTCCTGCCTCTTATCGGGATCACTGCGAAATGCGGTGACCCAGAATTTGTCGCTATGCCAGCCAACAGCGGTGTACGCAAAGAGCGGGAGTGTTGGAGCCCCCTGCTCTGTTTGATATCCACTGTTGAATATAGAGGTATGCGCCGGTGCCACAAAGGCTGCCACTGCCTGGACTGGTTGGCCCTGATGAACTGGATTTTCATCAAGAAGAACCGGTTGATTGTCAGTTGGATCCCAGCCGATGGGGAGACGGCCGGGCAGGGCAAAGAGTTCACTGCCTTCGGGAAGAACAATGAAATCCTCCAGTTCCGGGCGATAGAAGTCGCCGTTACTCATGCCGACGGTTTCAAGTTCTGGAAATTCAGTGATATTGCCGTGGGTGTCCGCTGTGAGGAGGAGTGGAGGAGACGACGGATGGAGCATCAGGGTCTCAGTACTCTGAAGATAGAATCGACAACCCGGTAAATATCAAGATCATCACCGAAAACATCCTGGATTGCAGGGTTATTGATGAGGTCCTCTATGATATACTGGGTAAAATAGAGGCTGACCACGTTGGGATCCTGAGCTATGGTTCTGATCGGAGCAATCTTCATCTGTAGTTCAAATTCATCCATAAAACCGAGGTTGTTGAGCTGTTTTTCAAATGCCTCACGGACAGAGTCCACCGACGTGGTCTCGATGATGTTTTTATCAATGACACGCTGGGCTAGTTTTGCAGCAAATTCTGTGGCGTGATCCTTGGCAAGATAAAACATTCTCTTTCTTTCCTGCTCGCGCTTGCGATCAATGGTTCGAATTGTCTTGTCTGTAGTTCTGTTGGGGCTGATATTTACTTTGGCCATTAAAATCTCCACTGTGAAGCCATCGAACATCAAAAGATGGGAAATTAGTCAAGGAAAACTACTGAACGTTACTTTATAATCTGAAACAGTAAATATCACTAGCGTAAAGTGAAGTTGCTCTTGCCGCTTTTTCCGGGTGGCGAATGATTTTCATATAAAAAAATAAATAGTTACAGTAGCTTTTTGGCAGGATTAGTGTTAGATCAAAAAAAATGTTGAATTTGGTGTTCTTTCCTTTGCATATGAGCAGTTGATCATATAAAATTGAGTCTGTTCACTTGGATCCTTTTGGATCGCATCATTTTGTTGTTGTCTTAAATAAATCTTATACCAGAACTTCTGGAGGTTCTTACTATGGGGAATAAAGTGAAAATGCTGCTATCAGCTTTATTGTGTGTTTCTGTCATGATTCTTTCGGGTTGCTCAAAGAAAGTTACTACGGACGAAGGATTGACATCGAAAACTGATAGTGAGGCCCTCGGTGCTGAAGAATCTTTGGATTCAAAACCACTTGGAATCAGCGAGGGACGAACCACTGAAGGGATGCTTCCTGTCTATTTCAATTTTGACTCTTCCGAGATAAAGACTGATCAGATTAGTCGCATTGAGGTGAATAGTGAGTTCATAAAGAAAGTGGAGATGCCAGTTAAAATTGAAGGGAACTGTGATCCTCGCGGCACCAATGAGTATAATATGGCACTAGGTGAGAGGCGTGCCTTGAGTGCAAAGAAATATCTGGTAAATCTGGGAATTGCGGAATCCAGACTGAGTACTGTGAGTTATGGTGAAGAGAGAATGTTGCTCCACGGTCATGATGAACTGTCATGGTCTCAGAACAGGCGGGCCGATTTTGTTGCGCAGCAGTAAGCAGTGTGCATACTTGCTGTTCGTTTGTTAATTTTAACTACTATTTCGTTCAGGAGAAAAAAATGGTTTTACGTAGAATGATGCTGGCAGGAATTTTCTTTATAGTTACCTGCTTAACAATAAACACAGGCTTTGCTGCTGATTTCAAAATTGGTGTAATGAATGTCCAGAAGATTATCGTGTCCTGCAATGCCGGTAAAGAGGCAAAGACTCGGTTCGAACAGAAGATGAAAGATCTTCAGTCCAAATTTAAATCAGAGGAAGACGCTCTTAAAAAACTCCAGGATGAAATAAAGAAAAAAAGTTCTGCCTGGAGCGAAGAAAAAAAGGCTGAAAAGGTTAGAGAGTTTCAGAAAACCGGCAGGGAACTTCAGGCCAAAACCGAAGAAGCCCGTTTTGAGATGAAACAGATGCAGGACAAGGAACTGGAGCCTATACTCAAAGCTCTTGAAAAAGTTGTCGCTGATTTCGGTAAGAAAAATGGTTACACGGCAGTCATGGACTCAAAGAGTGGTATTGTCTACTTCGATGAAAAAATTGATATAAGTGATGTTATTATAAAAGAACTTGATAAGGCAATGGCAAAAAAATAGGTTTGTCCGCTGTTGCTGAAAGAAAAGAGTATCTCAAAGCGATGCAGGAGGGCGCCCTCCAGCATCGCTTTATTTTTTTGTTCAATAATTTCCAGGTGTTTGCATGGCTGTTAAAAGTATGACCGGTTTTGGTCGGGGCGAAACTGAGAGTGACGGGCGGATCTGGACTGTGGAGATGAGATGTGTCAACCACAGATACCTCGATTTGAAGATGAAGGTGCCGAAGGGGTATTCGGCACTTGAAGAAAAGATCAGGAAAAAAGTTGCAGCGATGCACCAGAGAGGGCGTGTGGATCTGTTTCTCGGTGTAAACGGAGATTTTTCTGATTTGATGGAAGTGAAGGTTAATCTCGATCTTGCCAGGGGATACAGAGATGCCCTTAACACGCTTTCTAAAGAGCTGGGAGTTGAGGATGGAAATTCTGCTGCTCTTCTGGCATCTTATCCGGATGTGGTAGTGTATGAAAAGAAAAATGAAGATCTTGATGAAATATGGCCTTTTCTGGAACAGGCTCTTGATAATGCCCTCGCAAGTTGCGATATTATGCGCAGGCAGGAGGGAGAAATTCTGGCCGAAGATCTGATTGGCAGATTGAATCTTTTTTCGAAAACAGTTGATACTATAGAGACCGCCATTCCTGACCTTCTGACAAATCGGGAGAAAACCCTGGGAGAGCGGTTGGAAAAACTTCTTGGCAATGTCCAGCTTGATCCTGCTCGACTTGCCCAGGAGGTTGCTGTCATTGCTGATAAAACTGATGTTACAGAGGAGATAGTGCGACTCCGCAGCCATATCCAGCAGTTTGAACTTTTTCTAACTGAAGGAGAGGCAATTGGCAGGAAGCTTGATTTTCTGATCCAGGAATTTTTAAGAGAAGTGAATACCCTCGCATCCAAAATTAATGATGCTGCCCTTGCTCACCATACGGTCGACTTGAAGAGCGAACTGGAAAAAATGCGGGAGCAGGTTCAGAATAT
>DEIL01000075.1:0-166 GCA_002352445.1 Desulfobulbaceae bacterium UBA2775 | reverse complement strand
TTAAGCTCTGGAAGTCTACGCTTATCCTAAGTCTACGCTTGTTTCTTGTTTTTTATGACAGAAGTTCAGGAGTAAGGTATCTAACACCCATGAAATGAATTTCACAACAAAGCATGAAAGTACGGGCAACGTCTGACTTTCCGATAAATTGTGAATATTTTTCAAA
>DEIL01000161.1 GCA_002352445.1 Desulfobulbaceae bacterium UBA2775 | reverse complement strand
CTCTTTTGCCCAAACTCTCAGCGGTGGGGGCAACAAGAGGGACTTAACATGAAACAAACCTCAACATGAAATCACCTATGTATGCAATAATTTCTTTTTCTCTATCTTTTAATAACAGTCGTTTACCTTTAACATTTCTTCTACTTGCACTTGTCTTAACCGGTGGATGTGTCGTCAAGGATATGGGTAATGTAGTCAAACATGGTTTCACTGGTGAACATTTTCTCGTCACTGAGGAGTACTCACGGGGAGTGAAAAATTTTAAGCAGGAGGTCGCTGAGAATCCCGACAGTGTCCTGGCCAACTACTACTATGGTCGATTTCTGCTCGCTGATAAACAGTATAAAGAGGCTCTCCCATATCTGATAAAAGCACGTTCACTCGATCCGGATAATCCGGACTATCATTTTTGGCTTGGTGTTGTTTATGGCAGTCTTGGGAAAAAAATACCTGAAAAAAAGAGCTACCTCAAGGCACTGTCTCTAAAAAAAGATCATCTGCAATCGTTAATCTACCTTGGACACAACCAGTTGGAATCAAAGGATTATACGAAGGCACTGGGAAATTACACCAAAGCCCTGAAACTCTGGCCGGCAAGTCCATCCTCACTTTACAACAGAGCCCTGATAGTGACAAAACTGGGTCGCAAACCGGAGGCTCTCGACGGCTGGCTGGACTACCTCTCTTATTATCCCTCCGGGGCCATGGCTCGACAGGCGGTTACTCATCTGAACAGTCTGGATAACTTTTCTTTTCGAAATTATCGCCTGGCATCACGAACTGTAACAGTCGAAAAAATTTATTTTGAGCCCTTCACTTCCAAAATAGACAAGGATTCCCATCCCTCCCTTGAACTTATCGGAGCCATTTTCAGCAATATGAAAAAAGGGCGGTTGCAGATTGTAGTCTACCAGCTGAAGAACAAGGAACTGGCCAGACAAAAGGCCTTAAGCATAAAAAAATTCCTTCTCAAAGAGTATCCAGACATAAACGGAAAAACCATTGGTGTCAGCTGGTTTGGATCTCCAGAAATTATAAAAAGAACCAAAGGTGAGAAAAAAATAAATGACTCTGTCCTTTTCTTTACAACCACATAAATAGATGTATTAACAGTATTATTTGACAATCTCCACAGGTGGGTAGATATCGTTTTCTCTCCCGCCATGTGACCACTTCTCGTCTGACTCGTATATATAATTAAAGAGGATGTACCTGGTGCATGGATATATCAGATAACCACATTATCAAACAGGTAAGACAGGGAGATATCGAATCCTATTCTGAACTTGTTCAGCGTTATCAAAAACCAATTTTCAATCTCATGTACCGGTTCAGCCAGTCCAGGGATGATGCCGCGGAGTTAACACAAGGTGTCTTCTGCAAAGCTTATGAAAAACTGGCAGGTTTTGAAACTGGCCAAAACTTCTTCTCCTGGCTTTATACCCTGGCAACAAACCACGGTAAAGACTGGATCCGAAAGCAAGGGAGGAATAGAGATGGCTTACGGCTTTATGCTCAAACTATGGAGCGGAAAAATTCAACGCTTCCATCGACAATAATAGAAAAACGACAGGAAGTTACCAGAATGTTTATGGCCCTTTCCAGGCTCCCCCATGAAAAACAGGAAATACTCCTCCTCAGGTACAAGCAGGAACTTTCCATTAATGAACTTGGGAAAATTTTTAACCTTTCAACCAGTGCAGTGAAAATGCGAATCCACCGATCCCTGGGACTATTACAAAAACAGCTCAGTGGAGAACTCGATGTCAATGAATGAATCTGATACCGAAAAGCTCATAAAACGCTTGCAGCAGCTGCCGGAACTTGAACCCCCTCCAAATCTTGTCAATGAAGTCATGACAAGAATCAGGCCTGCCAGGAAACCATTATGGCAACAGGTTTTCAGCTATCTGGCAAGGCCGCGCCATATCACACTGCAGCCACTGCCACTTGCCGGTGCGGCCATGCTGGCAGCAGCAGTTTTCTGGTTGGGTATGGTAACAGGTATGAACAGAGTACAACCTGAAGGTCAACCGGTGCAGGTCACTGGCGTGGAAAAGGCCTTGGAGGATCCAAAAGCTAGTTTTCTTGCAGGACGAGGACTTATGACCGCGGGTTTGGTGGCAGAGGCACTGCCATTATTACAGAAAGCCTCACTGTCTGCTCCTGACAATCCTGAATATGCCTACTGGGAAGGTCTTTGCTACTGGGCAAATGGCATGCCTGTCAAAGAGCGTTCCAGTTATATGAGAGGAGTAAGTTCATCTCCGGACACAGTTCCCCTTCTTTTAAACCTGGGTCATAACCTCCTGGAACAGGAGAAATTAGGTGATGCTCTTGTCCAGTACAGCCGAGTATTGACCGTAGCTCCCCATGAGCAGACTGCTCTTTACAACAGCGGTCTTATCTACAATCTGCAGCAGGATCCCCAAAATGAGATAACCACCTGGAAAACCTATCTCCAATATTATCGATCCGGCATAAATTCTTTCCGTGCAGTCACACGCCTCAACAACCTGAACGATTTTACATATCGCATTTATCATCTTGGAACCCGAAAAATAATCCTTCACCAGTCGGCGCTTGTC
>DEIL01000123.1 GCA_002352445.1 Desulfobulbaceae bacterium UBA2775 | reverse complement strand
AAGGTTATCACATACAATCTGGCATTTCCAGCGACGTGGTCCAGAAATGCTTTCACAACGATGAGATAGCCTCGCTGTTATGAAAGTAATGTGGTCGGGATTCGGAAGGTGTTTGTCAAATCATTTTTAGTACCTTACTCCTGAACTTCTGTTATAAAAAACAAGAAACTGAGGAGTGTATTTTGAAATTATGTGGTCACATATCCTTTCAAGGTACTTATCCCGTTTATCGGGGTTAGAAGTTCTGGGGTAAGGCACTAACAGCCTTGGGTTGCGGGGTTTGCCCCGCCTTAGATCTGTTTTGGGTAGGACTCTTGTTGTAGCGGGATATTCCATTTCTTCATATATTTCCATATCGCTGTACGGCTCAAACCGGCTTGCCGACCTACTTCAGCCTTGTTCCACTCGCAATCGTCAAGCAGTTTCAATAAGCTTTCTTTTGTTAATTTTTGTCGTTTTATAGAGTCGGAGAGTGGCATACGGGTTTTTCTGACACCAGTCAGATTGGCCTGACGAATTTCGATCGGCAGATCTTCCTGTTGAATTCTGTCACCTTTGCAGAGGACAAATGCGTGTTCTATTGCATTTTCAAGTTCACGAACATTTCCCGGCCAACTGTAGTCCATAAGGGTACGCATGACCTGTCGGGAACTATCAACTATCTGTTTGCCTGTTTTTTTATTAAAGATCCTGATAAAATGACTGATCAGCAGGGGAATGTCTTCTTTATGCTCCCTCAGTGAAGGAAGCGTGATAGGAAATACCTTTAATCTGTAATAGAGATCTTCTCTAAATCTGCCTTCGCATACTTTTGCATAGAGATCCTGGTGGGTGGCGGTGACAATTCGGATATCAATTTTCCGTTTTTTTGATTCACCCACCCGCTCAATCTCACGCTCCTGCAGAACTCGCAGGAGTTTGACCTGGATAAAAGAACTCAGTTCCCCGATCTCATCAAGGAATATGGTGCCGCCTGCCGCCTCTTCAAATCTGCCTATTCTGTCACGGACGGCTCCGGTGTATGCACCTTTTACATGTCCGAAGAGTTCACTTTCCAGAAGAGTTTCGGACAAAGCACTGCAATTTACTGTTACCAGAGGGTTTGCTTTACGTTCACTGTTGAAATGAATTGCACCGGCAACTAGTTCCTTGCCGGTACCGCTCTCACCATGGATATAAATTGTTGCATTACTTCCTGCAGCCGCTTTAATGGCGGCGAAGACTTCCCGCATGGCACGACTCTTACCAATAATGTTGTCCAAACGATGGATTTCTCCCAGCCGTAATGTCGCCTCTTCCACTCTATGGCGTGCCCGATTCAACTCTGTCAGATCGGTTACTGTTTCAACCACTCCAAGAATTTGTCCAGCCTCATCCTTGACGATGCTGGCATTCTTGATTACCGAAACGTCATGACCGTCCTTATGCTGTAATTGACATTCCTTTGCTTCGGGATATTTCTGTTCAAATATTTTACATTTATTGATATCTGCAGGGCATTTTTTATCAAAACATCGGCTGCAGCGAAGTATTCCACAGGTTTTTCCCATTGCTTCTTCGGCACGGTAGCCACTTATTTTTTCCATGGATTGATTCCATGAGGAAATACGTCCGTTCCCGTCCATGGTAAATACGCCATCGGCCATGGAATCAATGATTCGGCTGATAAATCGCTGGTTCAAGATTTCGCCTGGTTTTCTTTCCATTTGATATATCTTCCTCTGGATAAAATTGGTAACGTTACCACCGTTACTTTTGAAATAAATACTAATTGAAACCTGCTGTCAATGACAAAAAGACATGAGATAGCAGTCGATTATAGATTGTTGTCTGTTTGGCATGGAACTTGATGGTCAATGTGTACAATTGTTTTGGTAAATAAAAAATGATCATCAGAGATCTATAGGAGAAATGGAATATGGGAACATGTATCAATCACCCTGATCGTCAAACCAACTACTTGTGTTTAAAACATAATATTTATCTCTGTGAGGAATGTCTTGAATGCAGAGATCCACAAATATACTGCAAAAATCGCTCATCCTGTGTGATCTGGTTTATGACAAAGAAGATCTCAGGTTTGGATGATGATAGTCGTGTTTCCACGGCAAATGATCCGCCTGGAACCTGACTTTCTCTTTTTTGTGGCAACATCTCTCTGAATCCAATTTCTTCCGGATAACACATGACTTTTGGATAACACAACATAAACATACCTTGAAAAACGGTTTAGAACCGGCAAAATTGAGTAAACAGAATCAAATCCTAACTAATTGACTTGTTACGGATATTGTTAGAATTCTGCTGTAGAACATTTTTATCTTGAAAATGCTCTGAATAGTTTGTTAAATAAAATTGATAGTTGGTCAGGGAGGAAAAGTCGGCCGGAAATACTATCTATGCGCATCAGTTCCACACCCCCCTAAGAATAGCAGTTACTCATTATAAATCTTACAGGAGGTTCAATGGACGCAGCACATCAAAATCCTAATTCCGCAAACAGTTATTCTCTGATAGCTGAAATCGATCCCCCAAAAGGAACGGATCTGGCAGGCTTTCTCGATACGGCCCTCAAGGTAAGAGGGCGGGTCGATAGTGTCAGAGTAACCGACAGTGAACATGCGATAATGCGTATGTCACCGATTGCTCCCTGTCTGGCACTAATGGACAAAACTATCGATCCGATAATGATCATAACCGGCAGAGATCGAAACCGAATATCATTTCAGGCCGACCTTCTCTCGGCTGCCGCCCTTGGCATAAAAAAGATTGTGATCAAGGAAGGACATGATCCGGCAGAAGGTGATCAGCCTGTAGCCAGGACAAGTGGGGATCTTGATCTGGTCTCCATGCTACAATGTGCGGCAGCATTAAATAGCGGGAAAGACCTGGCAGGGGAACTGCTTGACGGTGGTACGGATTTTGAGATAGGCGTTTCCATAGAACTTTCCGATGATGTCAATTTCAATCGGGAACGGGCTGAGTTTTTTATGCGGCTTGAGGAGTACGGGGTGGCGTCGGTCACTCTTGGCCCCACCTATGACATCAATATTGTAGAGCAGTTTGTTCCCTTTGCAGAAAAGACAGGAATAAAGCTCTATTCCTCGCTCATGTTCCTGAAATCTGTGACCATGATAAGGTACCTCAATAATCTGGCAGGTGCCCCCTCAATTCCCCAGGAATTCTTAAAAAAGATGATGCAGGCCCCTGTAAAAAAAGATGCAGGAATGAAGGTTGCAGCTGATTTTATGAAGGAGTTGTCCGCATTCGGTGACGGCATCGTACTGCTCGCAATTGGCTGGAGGGGCAGATTACCGGAATTTCTCGATCTCATTGATCGGTAGATAACTGTGAAAATCGCATCTGTTCTGTCCACGACAAACAGGGATCCGGGTGAAATTGCGGCAGAACTGGGGCCATACCATTATCTGCATACAATTTTGGAAGGGACCCCGAACGGGGTTGTGGTTGTCAGCCTTGGTCATCTGATAATCCATGCCAACCCTGCAGCAATACGATTTCTGGCAATTCCCAATAGCGATTTCGAAGGGAAATTTCTGCAAGCCGTTCTAGGCAACAGCAACGGCAGGCTCTTCGACAGCATCATCGAATATTTTGATTCACCTGATAACAAGAACAAGCCGGAAATCAGGCATGAGATTGAAATAATGGAGGACGGGGATCGTTGCATCCTGAATGCGGTGATTGTTTACCCGCCGTCATTTCCCGATTATTACCTGCTGTATCTAATTGATATTACCCAGCAAAAAAAGCTTGAAGGCAAGCTGAGGCGACGAAACGCCTTTTTTCATAACCTCATTGATTCTTCAGTCGACGGAATCATCGCCGCTGATATGAAGGGTCATATTATGCTCTTTAACAAGGGAGCACAATCCTTGCTGGGGTATGACGAGAAGGAAATCCACTCAAGCCTGCATGTTACCGGTCTCTACCAGGAGAACGGGGCATTTGAATTGATCAAACGTATGCGCAGTGATGATTTTGGCGGCAAGGGAAGGCTGCTTCGTCACAAACTGTATGTTAAACATAAGGATGGACATGATATCCCGGTATCTTTTTCGGGTGGTATCATCTATGACAAAGATCAGGAAATTGCAACTTTTGGGCTGTTTACGGATCTGCGGGCCATGCAGCAGATTGAAGAAGATCTTGAACAGACTCACAATATGCTGATGCAGTCTGAAAAGATGGCAGGCCTGGGGCGCCTTGCTGCCGGTGTTGCCCATGAAATAAATAACCCCATGTCCGGTATAATGCTTTATGCCAACCTGATTCAGGAAGAGTTGGGAGAGGATCATGAGTTAAATGAAGATCTGCTGACTATTATCCAGGAGGCGGAGCGGTGCAAGGTTATTGTTGCTGATCTTCTGGAATTTTCCCACCAGACTACCTACGAGATGGATCTGGTTGAACTCAATGATGTGATACATAAAACGATCACTGTCCTGCAGCATCAACCTATCTTTCACAACATCACTGTTTCCATGGAGTTGACAGACGAGCTGCCGCCCATTTACGGCAATGCCATCAGGCTGAACCAGGTGGTGATGAATATCATTGTTAATGCTGCACAGGCCATGGACGGAAACGGGCGTATCAAGATAATCAGCAGGTGCAGAGCAAATCAGGATATCAACGAGATATTGATTACAGATTCCGGGCCGGGGATAGACAATGATCTGCTCAAGAAAATATTTGATCCATTTTTTACCACAAAGGCAACAGGGGAGGGGACAGGACTAGGGTTATCTGTTTCCTACGCGATCGTTAAAGAACATAAAGGCAGTATCAGGGTTCAGTCCTCTCCCGGATCGGGTACCACCTTTACTCTCCGTTTTCCTGCTGTTATGGAAACATTGACTGGAGAAAATAATGAATAACACCAGTATTTCGCCAGAGGATCGGAACAAAAAATTCCTCAATAAACTGAAGGAAAGGGATATCGATGTACAGGCCTGCTACCAATGTGGCCGATGTTCAGCGGGCTGTCCGATTGGTGAATTCTTTGATTTGAATGTCATGGAAGTGGTTCGACTTGCCACCTACGGAATGGAGGAACCACTGCTCAATTGTCATACTATCTGGCTCTGTGCTGCTTGTGAAACATGTGCCACACGATGTCCAAATGATATTGAGATTGCCGGTCTGATGGATGTGTTAAGGGAGATTGCTCTGCGAAAAGGCGTCACTCCTGCTGAACCGAGAGTGCCTCTTTTTCATAAAGCCTTTCTGGGTTCAATCAGTCATTGGGGACGAGCCTATGAGATAGGCATGATAGCAGGCTATAAGATCAATTCACGGGATCTGTTTGGTGATATGAAGCTCGGGCTTAATATGTTTCTTAAAGGCAGGCTCAGTCTTACACCACATTCAATAAAAGGAAAATCTGATATCAAGCAGATTTTTTCCGGCAAGGGAAAGGAGTATGACAGATGAAACTTTCATATTATCCCGGCTGTTCTCTTGAAGGAACGGCGCTTGATTATGATCAGTCCGTACGCAAAATCTGTGAAAAACTGGGAGTTGAACTGATTGATATTCCGGACTGGAACTGCTGTGGTGCGTCGTCCGCCCATATGACTGATCATGAGGTGGGAATACGACTGCCTATGCGGAATCTGTTGCAGGCAGCGGGCTCAGGCCATGATATCCTGGTGCCCTGTGCCGCATGTTTTCAACGACTGCGGGCAGCCGACAAGGAAATGCGGGACAATCCGGTACACTGGGATGCAGTTGGCTCTGTACCTGAGTTCGAGATAGTTCATATCAGCACATTTCTGGCCAGACCTGAGATCCTGGAGAAAATAAGAGAGAAGGTGAGTCAGCCGCTGTCTGAGCTTCCCATAGCCTGTTACTATGGCTGCCTTTCACTTCGTCATCCCCATATCACCGGTGCCCCTGACCACGAGATGCCTGTTAATCTTGAACGTATAGTTGAGGCCCTTGGAGCAGAGCCGGTCAACTGGTCACACCGGACAGAGTGTTGTTCCGGCAGTCTGACAATGGCCAGACCTGATATTGCAAGGAAACTGGTCGGTGATATCGCAGTTGCGGCCAAAAGAGCCGGAGCGACAGCCATGGTTACAGATTGTCCCATGTGTCAGGCTAATGTGGAAAGCCGGCAGCTGGATCT
>DEIL01000297.1:3131-3296 GCA_002352445.1 Desulfobulbaceae bacterium UBA2775 | reverse complement strand
GGGTTTAATTTATCGCAACAGTGAGGCCCAGATAATTTATAATGGTGACCGGAAATTTATTCAGGATTTAGATAAAATCCCCTTTCCACGCTATGATAAATTCGAACTGTCTAAATACATTTTCAACGATATTGATATTTCAAGCTCCAGGGGTTGTCCGCATCG
>DEIL01000297.1:2239-3116 GCA_002352445.1 Desulfobulbaceae bacterium UBA2775 | reverse complement strand
TGTACGTTTTGTTCTGTAAAAATGGTTGCGGGACGTCAACTCCGTTTTCGGAGTGCCGAGCATGTGGTTGACGAAATCGCTTACTGGTATGAACGGGGCTACCGTAAATTTAATTTTGTAGATGATAATTTTACATTTAAGTATGACCGGGTTTACGCAATCTGTGATCTCATTGAAGAAAGAGGGTTTAACGACCTTAAAATTACAAATGCCAACGGTATTCGTGCCGACAAGGCTGATAGAGATCTGTTGATACGGATGCGGGAGGTAGGATTTTACTACATCGGGTTCGGCGTCGAATGTGGTAATGATAAAATCCTTAAAAACATAAAAAAGGGCGAAACAATGGCCCAGATTCGCGAGGCAATCGAAACTGCCTGTGATTTGGGGTATGATGTTGTCTTAAATTTTCTGGTCGGATCACCAGGAGAAACCTGGGAGGATATCGAAGATTCAGTTGCCATGGCACTGGAGTACCCGGTGATGGATGTGCGGTT
This sequence comes from Desulfobulbaceae bacterium UBA2775, assembly GCA_002352445.1. Classification (GTDB taxonomy): domain Bacteria; phylum Desulfobacterota; class Desulfobulbia; order Desulfobulbales; family Desulfocapsaceae; genus Desulfomarina. The sequence continues at coordinate 2,619 of DEIL01000297.1, read as the reverse complement.
TAATAATATTACCCCCACCCCGAGATCTGAACTTTTTGAGTGGCTGGAAGAAAACGATTATTTTATTCAGACACCTGAACAGTATTTAAATAGCGTGACCAGCTGGTCCTATGAGCCGGTATATTACACACCTGATTTGTCCGCCGATGAGAAACGACGTGCATTACAATATACTCGTAAAACACGGAAAAAAGTACTCGAAAAGGCGTTTATCAGAAAAACCAAACGATTTGGTCCACTGGCAAAACTTGTAGCACCGATTGTGACCAGTGATCGGTTTATGGATGCCATGATGTATTCACCTAAATTGTTAAAGCTTGCCGAGAAGATCAGAGGAAATTAATGCAAACACCCCCTCCCTATCCCAACATAGATATTGT
>DEIL01000297.1:0-2200 GCA_002352445.1 Desulfobulbaceae bacterium UBA2775 | reverse complement strand
ATGTCCGAGAATGAAACTGGCAATATTCGTTTTCGGGTCGAAAACCCCTCCCGCTGCAGCAATTGTCACCTGTGTATTCAGGTTTGTCCAGGTATGACAGTAGATTTCCAGCAGTTGCATGAAGATGTTTTTAATGTGGACAACCGATTTGCACACGCTGACGATGATGTCGGATGTTACGAGGGACTTTACCTTGGCCATGCCAAGGATAGCAAAATTCGACATGGCGGTGCTTCCGGCGGTGTCACCACGGCACTTCTTGCAAAAGCCATAGATGAATTAAACCTGGATGGTGTCTTTGTTACCCGAATGCAGGAGGACCAGGAAGGTTCCCCTCTTTCAGCAATGGTCTACCTGGCAAAAAATAAAAAAGAGCTTATCCAGGGCCAACAGTCAAAATATACCACGGTACCCATGGCCACCTGTTTTCACGATATCATATATAAGGGAAAGGGAAAACGATTTGCATTTGTAGGGCTTGGGTGCCATATGCAGGCCCTCAGAAAAGCGGAACGGATCATACCCAAATTAAAAAGTCGTATCGTGCTTCGTGTCGGTCTGGTCTGCGGCCACTGTATGGACCGACGAGGAACACGGCACCTGTTTGACCTGCTGAAAGTAAAAGAAAAGAACGTCCGGAAAGTTGAATACCGAAGTGACCAATGGCCGGGAAATTTTAAAGTGACATTGCAAAATGGAAAAACACGAAAAATAGGACAAATTGACTGGACTTCATACGTAATGACTCTTTATGAAAGAGATAGATGCCATTATTGTACAGACCCTTTGAATCAGCTATCTGATATCGCCACGGGTGATCCCTGGCTCAATGAGTTATCCCATGAACCAGGCTTGAATTTAATAATCACTCGAACAAAAACAGGTGAACAGTTTCTTTCAAATGCGATAGATCAAGGTCAAATTGTCGCCACCAGGACCGAAAAAGATAAAGTTGTCCGATCGCAAAAGCGCAGTCTCTACAGAAAACGGTATATGATTCGTGCCTATATGGAAATTTCAAAAAGGATGGGCCATAGTGTCCCCACATATACCGGACAATTCGATGACCGCCCGATAACATGGCGTGAATATCGAGAGGCGATCGTATTGATTGTTTGTCGAACTGTTTCTGCCCAGCCCGTATTTTCAAAACTTATGCCCCGCTGCGGACACATGTTTATGAAATATATGCGAAAACGACGCAATGCAACCGGTCGGATGATTTTGAAATAAGATACCACACAACAGGAAACAGATCATGAACTCACTTGAGGAATCTCAATACCAGGAATATCTGGAACTGGATAAATATCCCCAACCCCATGTCATCATGAAGGACATCCTGATTGATAAACTCATCACTAAGTCGGGTTTGTCTGAAGGAGCACAATTTCTCGATATCGGTTGTGGACGAGGACGAATCTTAAAGATGCTGTTGGATCGCGGACTTAAAGGTGTTGGAATCGATTATCAGGATATATGTCTTGAAATCTGCAGAAAAAGACTCCATGGGACGGGAATTGAGCTTGGAAAGAGCTTAGACGACATCGCCGGGAGAACTTTTGACCTGATTATTATGTCAAGTGTGCTGGAACATATTGAAGACGATCAGGAGTACCTAAAGACCATCAGCAACCTTCTGAACCCGGGTGGTTTTTTCCTGTTTACCGTTCCGGGCGACATGCGACTGTACGGAAAACGAGATATAGCCTACGGCCATTTCCGGCGTTATGAAAAGGAAGAATTGATCGAGAAATTGGGCAACGCCGATCTTCATGTTCATACCTTATGGTCATACGGAGTCAATGCCATATCCAGGATATACCGGAAGATTATAGACAGGGATTTAGATAAAAATGACTCAGCCAACATAGCCGACAGCACCGGGAAAAGTGCCATTGAGTCTGATGGCTTTCAGAAAATCAAACGTATGTACCCTTACTATTCGAAATTAATGTTCCTGTATAAAGCGCAATTGCTACTACTCAATACAAACATCTTCCGTGCCAATTATGCCGGACTTTTTCAAAAAAAATAGAAAGGTACCTCCTCAAAGATTTTGCAGTGCAAATCAAGTCTGGTCTTTGAAAAAAATGATCACCCACCAGCCCTGCTGAAAAAGCACTTTATTTCATAGACGGATCCACATTCCGGCCGCGAATAGATATTGCCTTTTCCGGACAGGCGCTGACACACTCCA
>DEIL01000029.1 GCA_002352445.1 Desulfobulbaceae bacterium UBA2775 | reverse complement strand
CAGAACGTCCTGCGTATTGAAACAACCATAAATGATCCCAGACAATTCAAAGTATTCCGTCACAAGCAGGGACAATCATCAGATGAACCCAAGCAGCGTCTGCCCCTGCGTAAAGGTGTAATGGACATTCCTCTGCGGGCGACTATTTCTCAGGATATCAACAATCGCTTCTCTGATGATCTTGCAACCCTGCATGACAAAGTACCAGCCGGCAAACATATTGAAGATATCAATCACCATATCGTAAAGAATGGCCGCCGGTTTCGTGCCCTGGATCCTACAGGTAAAGATCTGGAATTGCTTTGGGCACTCAGTGATCCTGCATATAGAATTTCAGGTCTGACCAATAAAATGCTACGCCAATCTCTGGCAACTACCAATTTTGGAACTGGCCGAACTGACAAACAGTTATCTGGGAAAATTAGCCGCCATCTGAGATTACTTCGAACCCATGGCCTTATTCGTAAAATTCCCAGACAAAACAGATATCAGGTAACACTCAAGGGAGTCCGGTTGTTAAACATACTGAATGCATTTTGGGCTGCATCTACTGAAGATTTAATGAAAATTGCTGCTTGATTTTCTTGTTTTTTATTACAGAAGTTCAGGAGTAAGGTACTAACCACGCAGAGCCTGATAAGTACCATGGTGGTATATGCAACCACATAATTTCAAAACACACTCCTCGATTTCTTGTTTTTTATGACAGGAGTTTAAGAGTAAGGTCTAACCCCGGCGAGCCGGATAAAACAGCAGTTCATCATATATAAATCTGATCCATCTTTAATCAGAAAAGATGTCCTTTTAAAAGTAATATTGAGAGTTCCCAAGCGACTTCTATACTTCATTGCGTCGGACAGGTTATGAGACAATCTGTCCGGTTAAGCATTTTGTTATGTGTGAAATGTATACACTCACCCTCCATCTACGATAAATAACGTGCATTCGGCATTTTTTAAACGCATAGGCTTTACCGGAGCATATTCATCTGAGTCAACAAATGCCTGAGCACTTTTAACATTGGGAAACTCAATGATTACAATCCTGGTGGGCGTCCAGAGCTCTGTTTGCCTAACGTCCATCGCTCCACCCCTAACTCGATAAATACCTCCGAACTTTTCTGCAATGGGCTTCGCAAGATTTTTATATTTTTCATATTCCTCTGGATTATTGATCTTTGTGTCAACAACAAGATACGCACTCATATGAAATCCTCCGTGTTATTTTACCTTGTTAGCAGTAAGCTCTTGTAGGCGCTCTGCCAGCCAAATTTTTATTATTGACTGGCGGGTGACCCCTACTCTCCTAGCTTCTTTATCCAGTGACTCAATCATCCAGCCTGGAAAATCAACATTTACACGTTTCTGTTTCTGCATGCTTCGGTTGGACTTGGATAATTCCAAGGCATCAATAATGTTGATACCTTCATCGAATTTTTTGTCAAACTCTTTAGCTTTCATACAGGATTGCCTCCTCTTTTCGTGAGCGACGTACGGAGATAATACGTATATTCTTACCTCGATAGGTGATCACACCAGACCAATGCTTCCCTGCAATTTCACCTATTGCAATTGCACGATACTCATCTATAGTTTTTGCCGGCACTTCAAGTAGATTTGGATCATCCCAGAGTTTCTGGGCACTGACAAAACCAATCCCATGCCTTTCCAGGTTGATTTGACTCTTCTTTTCATCAAATTCAAACGTGATCATAGTATAATTAATATACCATAATTACTCAAAATGTAAGTGTGGGGGAATATTCGTCTGCTTCAGGACCTTCTTGGACGTGCTGATGTGAAAACAACAGAAATCTATATCCATGTCATGCGAAAGGATATTGATGGATTGCGAAAACCACTGGATAGCCTGTACAATCAATCCAAATAGCAGGAGAACTATTACCATGGAAAGGCCAACCATCATCAGCCATAGAGCTTTCCAAGGAAATAGTTCATCTGCCGATACCACCAGGGCCAGTCATGGTTGACGTCCGTACCCCATAAATCGATCCAGGCACCTGCATTCTTGCTCTCCAGCAGGTCACCTACAGCCCTGGTATCTGCCACCGCCTCATCCTCCCAGGCACCCTGCCCGGCACAGATAATGATTGTTTTCCGCCGGTACTGCTCCAATAGGTTTGAGTCAGTAAGATCCGGTAAATAGCTTATTGGCGAGTTGAAATAGACATCCTCCACCTGACCGGGTGCAAGGCCGAATTCGGCACGATCCAACCTGTACAAGCCGCTTAGAGCCAACACCCCCTGGCAGAGATCCGGGTGCTTCAAAAAGAAATTCAGGCTGTGATAGGCACCCATACTGCAACCGTTGACCATAACCTCCATATCAGCCTGGCAATCCCGACGGATAAAGGGCAGAACCTCTTTGCATAAATACTGGTCATAGGCCTCGTGTCGACTGTTACGCATTGCCGGGGAAACAGCAAGATTGTACCACGACTCAGCATCAATGCTGTCCACTGCGTAGAGCTTAATTTTTCCCGCCTCGATAAAGGACTCAATAGCATTGATCATGCCCATGGTCTCGTAATCAAAAAAGCGACCCCTGGAACAGGGAAAGATAATAAAGGGAACGCCCCAGTAGCCGTAGACCTTGAGTTCCATATGCTTTCCCAGGTGGGAACTATGCCAACGATGATATTCAGTTCTCATACAGGCGTTGCACTCCCCTTTTGCATCTTACAGCTCATGGATAAATGAGGTGATTTCTAATATTTCAGGCTCATGTTCAGTCCGGAAGATATACCCGATATCACCCAATGCCGAACTGAAAACCCCCGGCACCGACTGGATCTCCAGGATACAGAAACCATAACTTTCCATGATTTCCTCATGACTGTGAACATAATTGAAATGGTTTTTACGGCTTACATAGCAGCAATGATATTTCCGCTCATACTCGAGAGGGGCGGTTCGGCCATTGACCACCTCGGCCCACAGAGCATACACGTCGATATCATTAGCATAGTTGAACATATCGGTGGTGTAGCCGCCCGGCGGCCGCATATTAACCTCCAGGGCCACATAGTCAGTCAGGCCGGTCTTAAAAAACTCGATATGGAAAAATCTCTCTTTGGCCTTAAAGGCGGAAACAGCCCTGCGGCCTACTTCTTCAAGCTCCCCGGGGATATTTTTCAGTGAATAATAAAAGACATGATCCTCATTGTTGACCACCTCCATGATCCCCTGGCTGTAAGTATGGGCAGTGCAGAAAATGATATTGCCGTCTCGATCCGTCAGGCCGTCAAAGGTAAAAATTGAACCATTAATAAAACCCTCCATTATATAATCGTGAGCCGGTTTTCGCTCAATAAAGGAGAGGAGTTCCTCCCTGTTATGAATCTTGAAGGTGTCAAGAGCGCCAACCCCGTCGTCCGGTTTGGCAACAACCGGGTAACCTGTTTCCTTAATAAGATCTTCCGCCTCAGCCTGGGTGTGAACAACCTTACCGGGCGCAACCTTGATACCGGCCTTCCGAAAGACCTCCTTCATCCCGGATTTACATCGCATAAACTTCATATCAGTTGGCTTCAACCCCGTGATATTGAAATCCTGACGAAGTCTGGCATCAGTGGCCAGCCAATACTCGTTATGGGATTCAACGCGGTCGATTTTGCCGTACTGGTGGGTAAAATGACCACAAGCCTTGAGGAGAGAATCGTAATTATGGAGGTTATCGACCATATAGTATTCGGTCAGGGAATCATTTACTTCCGGGGAAAGGGCCCCAGCAGACTCCTCGCCGATGCCAAGAACATTTATTCCCAACTCCTTAAGGCAGTTGCAGAAAGGAATGAAGTTGATCGGGAACTGGGGACAAAGGTAAACAAGGTTCATAAAGAACTCCTTTTCTCAGACGGGCAATTCACTGAAAAACAGGTTTTAAGAGGATGACAGGAAAGGACCGTGCCGAAAGATACCTCAACAAGTGCATAGTCATTAAGGTTTTGAGCTTTCATTTGCCACACCATGGATATCTTCAAAAATAGCCATGGGATCCTTTTTATTTGCTGCAGCAATCTCTTTGATGGTCATTGCAGCATCAGCTTTCACACCTTTCTCTTCAAGGCCACGACGAATAACCGGGAACATAAGATTATACTGACTGCAAATTGCACCAAGGGTCATATTACCAAAGCCGGGCATTGGTGAGTCGGGGAAACCGACCTTGCCGTCAGCCGCACTGCTGCCGGCTGCTGGTTTTATAATATTATAAATACCTTGGGGACTCATTCCATTGATTGAGGCTATTGCTGCAAGGGTCTCATTGCTGTCTTTGAATTGAATCCCTTCTTTTTTTAGAAGTTCTACAGCTTGATCCAGATCCAGATCCTGTTTTTTTGAAAAGAGCTTTAAAGATGAAAGCTCTGCATGACCGTATGGCGGTTCACCATACTTAGCTGCAGCTGTATCTTTAATGGACTCACCGAGATTAATCACACTACTCATTGGAGGAATCTCAAGATATGTGCCAACTCCTACAATAAGAGTAAGAAGCATTGCAATGTTAAAAGAGAAAGTGAATATTTTCAGTTCCCTCGCTTTATTCTTCATATAAGCTGTTATTGGCCGCCAGTTGTAGTACACGTGCAAAAATCCGGCAAAAAGAAAGAGAAAACCAAGATTGATATGGAGGTTACTCCACTCGGTTTTGGACAGCCCCCATAAATGCCAGTCAGCCCAGTAGGCAATTCGTCCCTGCGGGACTATGTAGAGAATGACCGATGTCAGCACCAGTAAAATGAAGGAGATGAACATGGTCATGGATGTAATTTTTCTTATATTCACAATATTTTCCTTTGTTTTAATAGCGGAGATGCAGCTTGTGGTTGTTTTTTGATGGTCGCAAATAGTGTAAGATCATCCAACCAAAAGTCGAATAATTAAAATTGATAGCGTCAAAAAAGAAACGGCTCACTCTTTTTCATTTCATCAAGGGAGTAGACGGTTCCCCTCCACTCAATTCCACCATTGATTATAGTAGTCATGGTCGACTTGATTATAATATAGAGTGTTATATAGGGTGAAAACAGACTCCCGACCACATACCAGGCAGGCAATCTCTGGTATTTCATTCCCCCGTAAAAAAGCATGATTCGTACACCTAATGCGATCAGGCAGAAGAACCGGACATATCCGGAACCAAAAATCATTCCCCACAAAGGAAACACTGAAACGATGGTAACGCCAACAAGGAGAAAGGGAATGAGCGACAGCCGGTAATGAACAACAGCAAACATATTTTTCATCAAACCATTTATCATTGCCGAGACAGAATGGTACCAGGGGACACGAACATAATCGCCGGCCAGCAGACACTCCGGACTGTAACCATTCTTTTTAACAACTTTACCCAGCATCATATCGTCAATGGGGTGCATTCGTATCGTTTCATGTCCGCCAACGGCCCTGTAAACAGAGCCCTTCAACAGATTAAAGGCCCCTACCCCGATAAAAAACCTGCTCTTTTTCTCTCTCACTCTCCAGGGTTTAAACATGAGCAGAAGTCCGGCTCCTGTATCTGAAATCAGGCAATCCAGCAGCCAGTTATGAGAAGAATTGCTAAAAATGAGTGTAAGGTGGTCGGCATTCCGGGTTTTCATGTAATGCACTGCCCGGGAAACTGTCGTCTCTTCCATCACTGTGTCCGCATCAGTGAACAGAAGATACTCCCCGGTAGCAAGGGAGGCACCAACCGAAAGAGCATGACTTTTCCCCATCCAGCCATCCGGCAGACCAGTAACCGTGTGCACAACAAGTTGGGGATAACTGTTTTGCATACGAATAAGAATATTCGCAGTCGAATCAGTTGAACGGTCGTCAACTACAATTATCTCCAGATTCTCATAGTGCTGTGACAACAGAGACAACAGTCCTTTTTCAATATTAAGCTCTTCATTGCAGGCCGGTACAATTATCGAAACTCTTGGGCCATCCCCCCCTGAAGACAGATCCACATCCCCCAGGCTGACCATTTTTTTCAACCCCAGGATCAGTTCAACAGTAGAGTAGATTGTAACAACACAGGCGCAGAGAGCGCATAAAAGAAAAAGTGACATTTTTGGAAGGTATTGAGCCCTGTAAAAACCAGAGCCCAAATAATCAGAGGATCTGGCTGAGAAAGAGCTGGGTACGCTCATGCTGTGGATTATCAAAAAACTCGTTAGGTTCATTTTCTTCGACTATTTCGCCATAGTCCATAAAAATAACCCTGTCGGCAACAGTTTTGGCAAATCCCATTTCATGGGTCACCACTATCATCGTCATCCCCTCCTTGGCCAGGTCGATCATGACATCGAGAACCTCTTTAATCATTTCCGGATCAAGTGCGGAGGTAGGCTCGTCAAAGAGCATAATTTTCGGTTTCATACAAAGACTCCTGGCAATGGCAACCCGCTGTTGCTGTCCCCCGGAAATCTGTCCCGGAAATTTCTTGGCCTGCTCCGGGATCCGGACAATTTCAAGGTAATGCATGGCCAGTTCTTCCGCCTCTTTCTTTGGCATCTTCCTGACCCAGATGGGCCCCAGACTCAGGTTTTCCAGGATGGTCAAGTGAGGGAAAAGATTGAAATGCTGAAAGACCATACCCACTTCCGCCCGTACCTTCTCAATGTTTTTCAGGTCGCGGCTCAGCTCCGTGCCATTGACTATTATCTTTCCACGCTGGTGCTCTTCCAACCTGTTGATACAGCGAATCACGGTTGATTTACCGGAACCGGACGGTCCGCAGACCACTATCTTTTCTTGAGGCTGCACCTGGAGGTTAATATCTTTCAGGACATGAAAATCGCCATACCATTTGTGCATATTGATGATTTCTATAACCGGCTTTTCAGCAGCTGATTTTTCATTTACCTGTGACTGCTCTGTATTCATTGACCTTTTTTCCTCAGGATTTTCAAAATTTATTTATTTTCCGTCGTATATTCAAGTTCCGCTTCAACATGTCTACTGTACCGTGACATTGAAAAACAGAAAAAGAAGTAAATAAGCGCAACAAAGATATATGCTTCCGTACTAAAACCTGTCCACTCAGGAACATTGAGAATGGATTTTGTGGTGTTGAGAATATCGTAGAGAGCAATAATTACCACTAGGGATGTATCTTTAAATGCTGAAATCAATATTCCGACGGTTGGCGGTATAACAATCTTCAATGCCTGGGGCAGGATTACCAGCCTCATCTTCTGAAAATAATTCAACCCAAGTGATTCTGCTGCCTCGGCTTGCCCTTTTTCCATGGCCTGCAGACCACCACGGACAACTTCGGCGACATACGCTGCGGTAAATATGATAATCGCCACCTGGGCCCTCAACACCTTGTCAATAGTGACACCTTCGGGCAGGAACAGGGGAAACATAACCGATGACATAAAGAGCATGGTTATGAGCGGTACCCCCCTGATGAGTTCAATATAAACAACTGAGAATGCTTTGATGACAGGCATTGTTGATTGGCGGCCAAGTGCCAGGGCAACGCCCAGAGGATAGGATGCCAGGATGCCAAAAAAGGAGAGCAGCAGGGTGAGAGGCAGACCGCTCCACTTTGTGCTCTCCACGGAAACCAGGCCGAAAAGTCCACCTTTCATCAAAAGCCCCATAATAAAAAGGGCAAAGAGCCAGAGATACCCCAGCCGGCGATTCCATTTCTTCCAGTCTCTGCTGTAAACAAGCATTGAAATGAGAATAATCATGGCAACCAGGGGCCGCCACTGGTGCTCATAAGGGTAGTAACCAAACACATTAAAACGGATATTTTGTGTAACCACAGACCAGCAGGCCCCTTTAGCCTCATGGCACTCTTGACCGCTGGTAAACCAGACGCTGTCAATAAAGGCCCACTGGATAAACTGCGGTATGAACTTCACTCCAACGAGGAGTAGAAATATCGTCGCAATAGAATTTAAAGTGCCGTTAAAGAGGTGGCTTCTCACCCAGCCCAGCACGCCAACATCTATCGCCGGTGGTTTTATATTTGCAACTTCAGAATTAGTGCTCATACACGTTACCGTTCAATAATTGCAATTTTTTTATTATACCAGTTCATAAAGACGGAGGTAAGCAGACTGAGCGTCAGATACACAACCATCATCAGGGCTACACCCTCGACAGCTTGTCCCGTCTGGTTGATGGTGGTTCCAGCCACCTGCACGAAGTCGGGATACCCTATGGCGACAGCCAGTGAGCTGTTTTTGGTGAGGTTCAGCAGCTGAGATGTCAACGGTGGTATAATAACTCGCAGAGCCTGGGGAAAGATAACAAGCGACAACACATGCTTCGTCTTTAAGCCTATGGACATCGCAGCTTCTGTCTGACCATGACTGATAGACTGGATCCCGGCCCGGACAATCTGGGCAATAAAGGAAGCAGTATAGAGTACCAGACCAAAGAGCAGGGCTGAAAACTCAGGGCTTATATTCTTTCCTCCCTGGAAATTGAACCCCTTCAAGGCAGGAATATCCAGTTCAGTCGGTGCACCACACACTACCCAGGTGAGAAGAGGAAGACCTGCAAGCAGACCCAGACCGAGCCAGAACGAGGGAAACTGCTGTCCTGTTCTTTCCTGACGTTTTCTCGCCCAGCGTACCATGAAAAAAGTAATGACAGATGCTGCAAGAAATGCATTCACCATATATGACCAGGCAAGATGTTGTGCCGGTATCGCGAAATCAATGCCACGGTTGGAAATAAAAACACCAGATATGGGATTCAACGCCTGTCTTGGCCCGGGGAAAGCTTCATAAAAGAGCGCATAGAAGAAAAAAAGCTGGAGCAGTACCGGAATATTCTGGAAAACTTCCACATAGATAGTGCCAAGTTTGGATATAAGCCAGTTAGATGAAAGAGTACAGACTCCAATTATCGTTCCCAAAATGGTGGTCAGCAATATGCCGATCAGGGATACTTTCAGGGTATTGATTACCCCTACCACAAGGGCACGACCGTAACTGTCGGCAGCTGAATATTCAATGGATTTTTCCCCTATTTCAAAGGCTGCCTCCTTTTCAAGAAAGCCGAATCCACTGGCGATGGACTGCTTGGCCATATTATCCTGAACATTAGAGATAAGATAATAGCCGATAAAGGCAACCAGCGCCGCGGTCACCACCTGGTAAATAATACCCCTGGTTTTCTCATCATTCCAGAAACGGGTTTTTGCTGCAGGGTTTTCGTTAGTTGTGACCATTGAGGTTTATTCAGGTATTGGCTGTAAAGAAATATTTTTCATATCACCGGTGGTGAGATCCGGCAATTTAAACGACCGGCAAAGTGGATAGTATTCCAGCATAATAAAGAAACCATAATGTTGCAAACAATCATAAATAATAAGTACCCTACCCCGAACAATTCAGACCTTTTGGGTGCCATATAAATTCTTCCTAAGGCTCAAAACAAAAAACCCATTCTGAAAGAATCCTAACTTGTGAATTCAGAATGGGTTTTTTTATCAAACCGTCTCAGGGAAACGGCTAAAGTTTAGTTATTTGAAAGGAGGTGAATACATCAAACCACCATTCGTCCATAAGGCATTGAGACCACGCTCAATTCCAAGTGGTGTATTGACACCTACATTTCGTTCGAAAACTTCACCGTAGTTGCCTACCTGCTTAATGATATTGTAGGCAAACTTTTCGTCAAGCCCCAGGGCTTTTCCATTACCGGCCGTAACTCCGAGAAAACGTTGAATTTTCGGATCCTTACTCTTTACCATTTCATCTACATTTTTAGAAGTAATGCCAAACTCTTCAGCGTTGATCATTGTTAAAACAGAGTAGTTTACAATATCTTTCCACTGGTTATCACCGTGACGAACTGCCGGTGCCAGAGGCTCTTTAGAGATAATATCCGGAAGAATCATATAACTGTCAGGCTTGGGAGAACTTGCCCGTATAGCGGCGAGCTGAGATGCATCAGAAGTCATAACGTCACAGCGTCCCGCAAAAAAGGCCTGGGAAAGTTCAGCTGTTGATTCGATCGTGACCGTTTTCCAGTCCATATTGTTTGATCTGAAAAAATCCGCCGCATTCTGCTCCGTGGTGGTACCGGGAAGAACACATACGGTTGCACCACCCAACTCCTTGGCTCCTTTCACTCCAAGAGCCTTGGGAATCATAAAACCCTGTCCATCGTAATAATTTACCTGTACAAAGTCGAGACCAAGTGAGGTGTCTCTACCAAGTGTTTGTGTTGCATTTCTGGTCAGAAGATCAATCTCTTTTGACTGTAGAGCTGTAAATCTGGTTTTGGCGGTAAGTGGAGTGTAGCGTACACGGTCTTTAAGATCACCAAAAACGGCAACGGCAACAGCACGCGCTGTATCAACATCAAGACCTTTCCACACACCTTTCTGGTCCGCCTTGCCGAAACCAAAAAGATCACCATTTACACCTGCCTGGATATATCCTTTGGCTTGTACAGCCTTCAGGGTATCACCATTACCAGCAAAAACGAGTCCTGCTGAAGATAACAGCAGGGTACAGCCAATGAATAAACTTTTAAAATGACGCATCATTTCCTCCAAAAAAATTAATAATATCCGGAATTTCACTCTCCCGAACCATCTCCATAAAAAATATGCTGATTAAACCTCCGGGATATAGTAAACACTTTTCACGGCTCCATCAATCTTTTACGGTCTTTCACTGCTCATCGAAGGAAAATAGAGACAATAAACTGTGATGAACTCGTAAAAAGCCCGATCTCCTGCGTTGCAGTGTTTTTGACTTACTTCCAATGACCTTTTAATTCATATTTTTAGGAACCAATCCTTTTGCTCGTTGTTCAATTGCATCTGCAAGAGAAATCCTTTGACGATGCCATGCCCCAGCATCGTGATCATTAAAGTTTTTTGTACGCCATTGTTAACCCAATTTTCCGCTTCCTCAGCAGCAAAAACAGCCTGCCGCCATCCTATGATATCTTCCGCATTAAAAAATCCAGCATTGAGCCATAAAACAGCCCGGTCCGGAGTGATGTGGTAAGAAAATAATGGACATTTTCTTAAGAGTAAATTTACAATTCTTGAGGAGCTGTTCAATGAATAAAAGGAAAAGACCAAAGTACAGCGACGAATTCAAAGAAGAAGCGAGAAAATTCATTTCAAAGACCTGTTTCTAGGCAGTGTGAAACCCTCTGCCTCCTTTCTGCCTGATCCAACAGCCTCAGATTAAAAAGCTATTTTCTATATATAAGCCGGGCTTGTCCAACAAACGGTTAGATCGCGGTTCGTTCCTCACGCAATCTAACCTTACTCGTTAGGCTTTAAGGGCAACGGATTAGTGAAACTCAGTAGCAACCTTCAATTTGGGAATTAGCAGGAAAACAGTACCTTCGATATGGCAATATTAACGGGTGAATCACAGTTTCATCCGGTGTATTGATTTGTTGTGTGATATAGCAAGACCTGACCCCGTTCCTCATTCAGCTGAACTCCTGGTTTCCTCACTGCCTTTTTGCCTGAGGGAGTGGCTTTTTAGTGCGGTGCCCTGGCTTGGCCAGAATTTCCACATAAAACGACTTGAACTGCTGTTCTTCTGCTTTATCAATGAACTGGTTGAATTCAGACAGGTGAATTTCCTGGGAGTCTTCCGCAGTAGGACCGAATTTGCAGTCAAAATCCTAAAAGTCAACACCTTCCGGCAACTTTTTGTTACGCTCTCTCTTGACGTACTTTTTGATATCGCGTTTGACCACTTCAAAAAGTCTGGCCACTTTGATTTTCGGATGGGTTAATTGAAATGTTTTTTCATGTTTATCCTTCTAAATTGTATTGAACAAAGGGCAGAACTTTATCTCATCCGGCCTGGTCATGTTTCCGAGTCTGACCTGTTGTCGTGTTGTAACATGCGGTGAGGCAGACATCCTGCATTTTCAACGCTCTTCTCCGGCAGAATGGCACGCCTGATACAGAGCTTGAGCATAATTCCTGATTTTCATAAATATCTAACGGTTCTCTCGATACTGACGCTGCAGACCTTTGAGGAAATTGCGCAAAATCTGATCTTTACAGGCCCGGTAATGTTTATTGCCAGGCTTACGGAAAAATGCACTCAATTCATGTTTGCTAATGTGCACATCAACAAGATCGAGAATTTTCAATATATCCTCGGCTTGTAAATTTAAAGCAATTTTCAATTTTACCAAAACAATGTTGTTGGTTAGGCGCATCTCCGGCTCGACCGGTGGCCCTTCTTTTTTGCCGCGCATGTCGTTGATGAGACCATTGAGGAACATAGCCAACCGGCTGTCACTGCAGGCTTGATAGGCAGGATCATCCTCTGTTTTCAACCAATCGCAGATTTGTTCGCGGGTTACTTTATGATCAGCCAGGCCAAAAATCGAAATCATTTTTGAATCATTACAATTAAAAGTATAGCGGAGACGACGTAATATATCGTTATTGGTCATTAAGTTTCCCTTTCTTTTTTTCAGAGTATTCTCTTCACCGGCACTGGCAGTAAAAAATTTGCCGGGAAAATTGTCTCTCCGACTTCTTCATTTGGCACGAGACCACACCTATATCTTTAGGAGACAATACCCTTCCTGGCGCCTTGCTTTTCAAAAAGTTCCGGTAAAACGCTGGAGCATTTCCTTTTTCCAATTGCCAACCATCACTGGATGGATCTCTTATTCATGGGCAATTTCGCTCAGTATTTTTAATCCTCTGGTAGCCTCAAATGCTACCCTTGCCTTAAATTTTGCTGTGTTTTTTCGTCTTTGCTTTTTCATAATGCCTCACTGTAGCATGGTTGAGGAACTACAGAAATATTAACTTAACGAGTGGTCCGGATTACTGGGACTGTCTCTCTTTTTATGTTGCTAGGTTTTTGGAACAAACTCTTAACTACATTTATAGTAGTAGTATCTCGTTTGAGGTTGAGTCAAATCACAGTACCTTCGACATGGCAATCTCAATGAAACGCCCTGTGCGGACCCGCATGCAGGGTGTTGTGGGGCTGGGGGAGAAAAACCCCCGGCTAACCGATTAGTTTCAGTCAGCCTGTGAAACCAAATCAGTTGTTTCGAGCCCTACTTTGGGATTGAATATGTACCGACGACGTGACCCACAGGTTCTTCGATACCTTCCGAGTACAAGAACACTTCTCCTACTGCCAACGACTTGCCCATTTTCATGAGATGGCAGACACCAATGATATCTCTGTCTGCCATCGGTTTCCGCATGAAGTTTATACTTAGGCTTGTTGTGACAGCAAGGGGAACAATGCCGATTTCGCCAAGAATTGCCACATAAAGCGCAACATCAGCAACGGTCATTAGTACAGGACCGGACACGGTACCGCCCGGGCGCAGATCGTTGGCACCCACCTGAAGTTTGACAGTAGCCGATTTGTCCCCAACTGCCTCAACGGTGCAATTGGTATAGGGATAATCCGAGGCCAGGAATTCAATGATCTCTGCTTTGGTTGCCATAAGCTCTTTTTATAAAAACTGATGATTGAGTTCAACGGCCCAGCTTTGTGCAGGTCCGCTGCGACAATTTGTTATGCAGCACCTCTGTCATCCGTTAGTTGGCTTACTGCCACAACCTAACTGTGAGCTAGAGACTGGGCGTCAATCGCATGTGGTTCTGACAGCTATCAGCTTCGACATGGATTGCAAGGTGTCCCCATCCGATCATCCGATCGTTTTCGGAAACACCGCATTTGCCCCATGGATAAAGAGTGCGCGCAGCTTGTCCCAAAAATCACCGCCCAAGACGAACAGGCTAACCAGCAACACCAGATCGCCGATAATGCCATATGTGAGTTCCTTTCCTAAGTATCCGGGTATCATGTCAGACGCATACGGTGCAAGCCAACCGAAAACAATGGGCACTGCAAACATAATGAGTCCGATTGTGTAACGAGTCAATGGTACCCATGATCTTGAGATTTTTCTCCGCGATCGCCCCATAGGGGTCGACGTGCAGGACGCGGTTGGGATTGCGCAGATTCTCCTGGATGTAGAGAACACCATCGTGACGTACAAGATCAATCTCCGTGTTGAGCACCTCCTCTTCGCTTGTGAAATCGGCGATCTTGTCGAGTCCAACACCGTCCGTGAGATCAAGAACCTTGGTTGTCTAATCGGAATCATTCATGTCAGGAATATGTAAATCCGGCGTACCACCGCGGGCCTCACCAATGCGGCGCACGGTTTCGGCCTGAAAGTCGTCTGGCGCAGCGACGCTGACTCGTGCACCTCGGAACAGCCCCACGATCACGCGCGAGAGAGAGAACTGCCGTTGGCCGGAGCCGACCAAAAGTAAGTAATCACCCGCTGTTACTTCCATAAACTGCTGCGCGCAGAATGCCATGCCGACCGAACACTCCGCTGCGATGGTGTACTTGAAGTCGAGGTCCGGAGGTAGCAGCGTCCACAATAACCGCCATGAGAGATCAGCACCTTGTCTCCCGCCCTGAACACACGCGACTCCGGTGCTTCAACGACGGTCCCCACACCCTCGTGCCCGACACCATAGAGCGGGTGATCGAACCCTCGTGGATATGGTCGGTGTACATCCAATCATCCACGCAGAGCGCGGCAATCTCAGTTTTAACAAGGACACTACCAGGTTTAACCCGTGGGTAGGGTCGATTAACGAATTCGATCTTACCGGGTTTCGGCACGGTCAGGTTTTTGTTGTGTTCTGGTTTGCCCATGAGATTCCTCTTTTTTAGATTAGCGCTCTTGCATAAACGTTAAATGTCGAGCACGATGTCACAGGTATCGCATAACTTGTTTTCTTACCTTACTTTTAAAAAATAAGAATTTTATTCATGGGAGGACCATCATGCAAACTACTATCTCGTCAAAATTCCAGACCACAATTCCAAAAAAAATCAGAGAACAACTCTCCCTTTCAGTTAGTGACTACCTGTATCAATCAGCTTTCAATATTGACCCCATACTGAAAAGTTCCGATTTATTCGGGTTAGAAGATGCTCTGATTGCAATTCAGACCCACCTACCGTAAATTTTCACCTTGCTTTGAACAATTCGATGCAGTAGAAACTGCCGCTATTCGTCTTCTGCAAACTCTGGATACAATTCTTTTATTCTTATTAAATTCCTTTCAATTGCTAGAAAATCATATTCCCACTCATATTCCCTCATACCAGAGACGTTATCAATCCAAACATTTTTTAAATTGCCATCTTTCTGCCATGGATGTTTCTCAAGGAGTTCTTTCGCCCTGATACATGCTTTTTCGTCACCGTAGTTCATGCAGCTGAACATCTTGACTACAGTCTCACTTGTTATTGGTTCTATATCCTCTATTTCCAGAAATTCAAATGAACTGTTAAAAGCGCACCCTGTGAGGAAAAGTGTCAAAAACATTAAAGTGTTTTTCATTATTTTACCTCGCTTGTGGCCATGCCAAGTGACTTTTTTAGAAAACCCCTTCTATTTTGTGTAACTGGTTACAATTAACTGCTGACCACCCACCAGATGGTCTGCAAATTATCATGCCT
This sequence comes from Desulfobulbaceae bacterium UBA2775, assembly GCA_002352445.1. Taxonomy (GTDB): domain Bacteria; phylum Desulfobacterota; class Desulfobulbia; order Desulfobulbales; family Desulfocapsaceae; genus Desulfomarina. Next base: position 11,390 of record DEIL01000029.1, on the reverse strand, counting down.
GGTACAAAGTATCAGCAATATCTGAGAACTCGCACCTAATATTGTTTGCTGCCAGGAAGGCTTTGATCTCCGGGAGCCGTTGCGGGGTGTCGATGGAGATATCAGTTCCTCCTGGCTGTTCATCCAGCTTGTAGCCAGCTGATGTGAGGAGTGTGAGAGCTTCCTGGTAGCCATCTACAACAAACCCCATCAGAGAAAACTCACCCATATAATTCTGGGGTAACTCCTTGTTGCCAAGATATATCTCTCTACTTTTAATATCACATGGAAGAAGTGCTATTTTACCCATATTGTTTCCTATGCAGTGGTGTCTTACTTATTTAATTTCCTTTCTTCATATTCATTAATGAAATTTATAACATCTGCTTTTATGCTATCTCTCATGATTCTTATTTGTTGAAGCCTGTCAATTCTAGATTCAGCAATCTTATCCGGATCAGAATGCCGCCAGTTTAACCGCAGTAATTGGCCAGGAAAATCAGGACATTTTTCATCTAACCGTTTTGAACAGACTGTTATCACAATGTCATAGCGTCGTTTCATTTTTAATAGTTCTAAAACTGAGTACGGGCGATCACAATTTGCAAGATCATAACCATCTAATTTCATAATTATAGTAACCATCGGACTTAATGGCTGCGACTCAAATCCAGCACACTCAACGGTAAAATAATCACCACCAAAATCATTGAGGTATGCAGTGGCTATTAAATTTTTACCAAAGTTGTATTCAGAAACTACGAGTACATCTAACATGACTACCTCTTTATCTAAAATGAGAATGATGCTAATTTTAATAAAGAATAATGATTTAGAAAGCAGAAGCTATGAAAGATGTTGAAGATGGTTCCAGAAATGACTTTGCAATCCAGTTGACAGGTTTTGCAGTACAACACATAACCGTTTTATCGTTCGGCGTCGCATACGATTCGTCAAACTCAGGAAATTTTCCTTACACTTGCCTTTCTCCAGTATAGAAAGTTCTCGCTGGTAGGCTGTATCGTAACCAGATCACCTCATCGGGTGACTTGGGCTGTAGTAATCGAAATCTGATTTGACAAATAAATATTTGTGTTCTGATCAGAGATGGCCTGGAAGCATCTCGAGTTTCAAACTATGTTTTTCCTGTCAGGCTAATCTTGATTTTCTAAAGGTCAAAACCGCCTGTTTATGTTGCTAGGTTTTTGGAGGGTGACTCCTTAATTACATGTACAGGAATAGTATTAACTAACGAGAAAAGTGCGGAACTAAAATCTTAGAATTGGCAGTGTTAACAATATATCAATGCCCGTGTCTTAAGTCCCCGCACACATTGTGCACACGTTCAAAGCAAAACGGTTGTACATTTTTAATCGTTATTGGAAATTTATCATGGATTAAGGTTAATCGTTTGGAAGATATCCGTTAGTTTCTCAATGTCGTATAACGTGTGTTCTGCCATCTGTATCGCCTTGTTCTCCTTTGCAATTATGTGAACGACGGTTGTCAGGGGAACCATTCACTGAAACCGCCATCTGAATTGAATCTGACAGGCATCGAATTCCTTATAAGTTGTTATCGGGTTCTGTGAGACAATTTTAATATTACTGCCCACGAGTTTCATCCCATCGGCATATGCCCCCGCCAATCTCTTTAACTGCATTTTAATATCTTCACCGATCTGAAGCCGTGAAATCGATATCGCAATCGATGGCAACCCCTGGGGAATACCGGCTCTGAAAATATGGTAGGATTCCAGCACCTTGTTTTGAAACGCTTTAGTACCTTACTCCAGAAAGCCTGTCATAAAAAACAAGAAACTGAGGAATGTATTTTGGAATTAAGTGGTTAAATATACAGCCAAGGTACTTATCCCCTTCATTCTGGTGGGTGTAGATGCTCTGCTTTTTTTCCCGTTAATCGGGGTTAGGATAGTTTAAGGTAAAAGCAGGAGAATTCGTTCGAACAAACTTGCCATCTTTGCCAAAGCCTCTTGCCATCATAGCCGCCTCATCCACTTTGACATCAAGCCTCAAGGATTTGACCATGGTCATTAGATTTTCCATGGATTCATCCTGGTTGTCCGCTGCACCAAGGACAATTAGGCGGTCATTCTTTTGCGCTGTGACAAAAGCGGATATCAACTCTGACTCTCCGACATTCATAATTATTTCAAAATAATTGGCCTTGCTGCCATCTTTCAGCTCGATTAACTGTTGATTGATGACGTTATGAATCAGGCAGTCGGGTATCATCTTTGGCAACGCACTTGAAACCAGGCCCGCCGTATCCTTCAAAGTTGTACCCGATGGATAAGGCCCGGCAGTAATCCCCAGGGATGGCATGCCCTCGGCGGATGCCCGCCTGAAAACAAATGAACCGAAATCTCCCATTTCCCTGGTTAGTTTGTCAGCGTCATAATCAATGGAAAAACCAATTGCTTTGTCCTCATAGTTCTCCAATTTGGACACTGAAACCAACTTTTCCGCTTGCCCGGCATTGGAGCAGACGTAAAGAATAAAGAAGCTGTCAATACACAAAATACAATCCAGGTCGCTCTTTTTATATCGTTTTTCATAAGCCTCCTTTTTCAGCCTAACAAGTAATTATATAGAAACTGTAGAACACTCTTTTAATAAGGCTATACAGAAAGAAAGGATACTCGGCAATAATCAGAGTATTACGGCAGTGTCGTGCAGTCACAGATTCTATATTAGCACAGGCAAGACTAAGCTGTTTTCAGCCTGACGGGGTGAAGATGCTTCTTGTGAAGTTACTGTTTAGAGTGGACGAGTGATTTGCAGATCGGAATTTGAAGAGATACTGGAAATCCCTTAAGTTGGGTTATACGTTGCTGTTGCAGAGATTGGACCTGGCAACCTCAATTCCTTAGTATCCTTTTTAGCACTGACCAGTTCGGAAATGCACAAGATACATCTTTGGAATCGATAGTAGATAATGCAATGCTGTTTTTGCTTTGCAAGAAAGGATTGAGTCAACTTATGAAGATTGACTCAATCCTTTTGACTGACAAAAGTCGTTTAATTACGTTATATCAATATTATAAAATGGGTTAATGTGTCCTTTGTAAGGTTGTATATGCTCCCCGAAATAAACTTCTTTAATATTAAATTTTTCTTTCATTGCCTTGGTAAATTCCTGGCGAGCACTTTTGTCATATTGCAAGTGACCATGTATATTAGTAAGTTCGATACTTGTATCACTCAGCAGTTTGACTTTTGTGTAGGGCGAATCTATGGAAACCTCTGCTTCAATATTTGCAAGAAAGGTGATTTGCTTTAACTCGGCAAGCGATTTTGACGTTTCTTGAAATTGCTTTTTCTTTACCGTGGTAACAAGTATTTCAACGACATCATCAACCGTCAGGGAATCAATACTAAGAACCATATCATACAATCGACTATCCCAAGTATCTTTGCCATGAAGTTGTAAACTCCATTTACGCCTTGCTTCATCATCCTTCTTTAGATTATAAAGAGCCTCATCTCTCGGACAATGCTCTCTCTTCATTTCTTCTGCAACACGTTCAGACATATTGTTAGTTATGCGCACTTTCAGTACATGAGAAATGTTTTGTAGGAAAAAAGGTCCAGCCAGGCCATGATAAACAATATTACCTTTTGCAATATGAGATAAAAATGCAGATTTAAAATATTTTAGATACCTTTCTTGCCCATGGTTAAAACGTTCAAGCACCGTGGGTGAGTCGTGAAGCGCTTTGATCAGCTTTATCTCTGGAATATTAAATTGATCTGACGCCTCAATCAATATCTCACGTGATAAACATTCGTAATCAAGTTCATGAGCCAATACCTCAGCAACTTGTTTTCCCTTGCTGTATGATCCTCTTGAGATTGTAACAATAGACATTTCAAAATTCCTCTAGCATTGCCTTGTAACACGAGACATTCACAAGAAAAAACTACATATATGCCGTAAAAGGAGAAAAGAGATACTCCTATTCCTTTTCTTTTACCAAAATACTTATAGTTAATTAATACAATCGAGAACCTATTATTGCAAGCGTATTTTTCAGAGTTGATTTGAGGCAATTTAAATATTTTTTGTACGTCAAACTATCAAGATTAGAGATGTTTCCTGTAAATGTAATTAAGAAGTTGTCCCAAAACCCTAGCAACATAGAAAGAGGTTTTAACCTGGGTAAATTCGAAATTACCCAGAAAAGCCTAATATAAAACAAACATTCTGACACCCTTGATAATCCAGAGAATATTGTGCGATGGTCCGGGAACATCTAGAGGTTCAAAACATTCTATTTACTACTAGGTTTCTGGAAATGTAATTGTCGTTGAACAGTCCCTGGGCCTAACAACCTACTCAAAAATTTGAAAGGCGACTTTGAGAAATAATCAGCCAGAGGCTCCGGTTCGTATATATAGGAATAGTTTAAATTTGAAGCGTTGGTGGAATAATATGACCTTCGAGATGGCAATATTAACGTCCAAGTTAACCCGCCCTCCAATGAGCTGACAACCAACTTGGAGCGTAGCTAAGGTTGTTGGATAAAATCGAAAAAACGCACGTTCTCGCGGGTCGGCGTTGAACGAATTGTTAGCGTTTTTAATGCGCTTTATTTCGTGAAAATAACCAAGAACTTATAGTTAATAATGAATAAATACCAATGATAAATATTAGCTGCTGAGGTTGGCTGGTGAATTCATAATATAGAATTAGTGCTGTTCCAACTAAAAGGCCAACAATAGATGTTGTAGTGATCATTAATGATGAATTGGTTAAATGACGGATTTTGTAATTGGCATACGCCATAAGCAGCGATACTAGCAAAAATGTAACGCTGCCGAATTCGAGTATTACCTCTAAGCTACCGGCAAGTACAAGCAAAAATGCCAAGACGGCCATGGTTACAATAGCAAAAATAGGGATATGGTTCGTCCGCTTACCAAGAATCGCGGGAAAATAACCATCGTTTGCTATGACGGCCATCTGCCTTGATGCGCCGAACACAGTTCCACTGATGGCACTGCTTGTTGCCAATAAAGCACCTAAAATCACAAGATCGGTGCCCCAATGGCCCAATACCTTGCCTGCGCCGGAAGCAAGGGCATACTCCTTGTTTTTGATGATTTCTTCAAATGGTATAGCTTGGATGGCGCCTAACGAAATTACGACATAAATTAAAATTGCAAGAGATAGAGCTGAGTAAATGGCTGTTGGGATGTTTTTTTCAGGGCATTCCATCTCATTGACAGCATTGATCACAAGTTGAAAACCTTCGTAGGCGACAAATGTAATTGAGGCCACTATCAACATTGACACTATGCCCACATCAGCTTGGCTCTGAATCAGTGTCGGAATAGATGTCTGGCTATTGTTGATAAGCACAAAAGAGATGATGGCAAGAATAACCAGCTTGGTATACACCATAATATCTTCTACTTTACCCATGCCCTTAACACTCCAAACATTGACAAGTGTAAAAATGAGAATAATGCCGCCTGCCACCATTTTTCTGATCAGTTCATTATCTGCAAAAGAAAATCCACTAATGGCATATGATGCGAAAGTGTAGGAATAGAGGGCCATGGTGCTTATATAGCCAAATATAACCCACCAGCCGATTAATGATGCTGCAAATGGAGAATCTGGGAACGTTTTTTTATAAAAAGAGTAGGTAGCTCCTTCATCTTTGTAATAGACACCTAACTTTACATAAGAATAGGCTGCGAGGGAAGCGAGCACTCCTCCCATAATTATTACGACTGGAGTAAAGGCACCCACCAACGATACTGATATACCAAGAATTGTAAAAATTCCTCCCCCAACCATGCCACCCAGTGCAATAGCTATCAACTCAGGTATTCCAAGAGTTTTACCTCTCTTTCTATGGCAAGAGTGCTTATAATTACTTGAAGCGATCATTGAATACTTATATTTCTCATTGTGACGCTAATGGGGGAGTTGACCAGTACTTTGGCTTTGATAATGGTCGCTTGCGACCGATTATCGAAGCCAAAGTACTGGTCGAACGTTTTGGTTTGCGAAGCGAAGCAAACTACTTATAAACAGGTTTGTTTGCCTTGATAACTTGATAATGGCTAAAGAACAGGCAAACGGTTTTTAGTTATCTGTAGATTTCTTTCAATTTCAGAAAACCTTTTCAAAGAAATATTCTGATGTACCATACTTTACAACCACATTTTACTTCAACAATGAAAACTTATCACCGCAAATGTACAATAGGTACAAAGGAAGTCCGATTTATATTATTCCTGTGAAGTTCCAATTTGATCCTCCCAAAAAGACTTGTCCAAGAAGGAGCATCATGGCACCTATCAAAAAGTCAAAATTATTTCCAGAAAACCAGCTGCAAACCGATCTATCTAAATAATTGATAATTCCAGCAAATTAATTATCTGTAACTATCTCGAACATCAGGATGCTCTTTTTCTGTTAGGCTGTTTGGGATAATTTTTGTTCTATAAAGGGAAATATAGACCCTTGTCTCCACTCACTTTTTGGGAAGCAAAAAGGACAGCCCGAGATTGATAACTGATACGATAAAAACAATGACAAATACGAGATAAACACCACTTAATACTGCATCCTGAAGTATTGCCTCCATACCATCTGGAACAATGGCCCGGAATTCTTTTTGAAAAAGATTAGCCGTACTCTCTTGCAGCATCCTGATTAATGCTTCGGGCAGATTCTGTCCGGCAACAGTCAATTCATTGATCAACCTGTCTGTCACTATCCCACCGCAGAGCCCAACACCGATTGTACCACCCATGGTTCGGGAAAATTGGTGAAATGATGTTGCTGCACCTAAGTCCGCAGATTCTACACTGTCCTGAACCACAAGCAGTGTGGCTAAAGACACAAATCCCATGCCAAATCCTACGACAAGGAATGCAACAAAACATTCTACCATACCAGTTATACGTGAGAACCCAAGAGTCATGCTGGAACCGATAACCAGCAGAACAGCCCCGATTAAAGTCGATCTTTTGTGACCAATCCTGTTCATGTTTCTGCCAGCCAGGAGTGATCCGACCGACCAGCCAAGGCTTAGGGACAGCATGGCATATCCAACCTGAAGCGGAGTCTGAGAAAGCGCACCCTGAAGCAAAATGGGTGCGTATGCAAAGAGTGAGAAAATGGCAAAGCTGGCAAAAAAGACCAAGGCATTCCCCAAAACATAGGAAGGATATTTAAAAAACCTGAAATTGACCATTGGATTCTCTGCCCGTATCTCAACCATATAAAAGGAGATCCCTGAAATGACTGTTACAAAGACAATCAGAAAATATGGCATTGACGAAATTGACAATTCCCTGCCCCCTGTCATGATCAGGGTCAACAGACCTAGGATAAACCCGGACAGGAGTATTGCACCTAAAAGATCGAGATTCTTTCCAGCTGGCTTCTCACGAAATTCTTGGAAATATACAGCGATGCCGTATAAGGAAACCATGGCCAATGGAATATTGATGAAAAAAATCCAACGCCAGGAAAACCAGGTCACAATAAATCCGCCAAGTGTCGGGCCGACCAGGCTGGCAATGCCCCACACAACACTGCCAAAGGAAATCGTTTTTGCTCTTTGTTCAGGAGTTGAAACTTCAGAAAGGACAACATAAACAAGTGCAAATACACCACCGCAGCCAATCCCCTGGAAAACCCTTGTTACTACAAGAAATCCCATTGATTGTGAAAACCCAGCTGCGATGGAAGCTACTAAAAAAAGACCGATGGAAAATAGGAACAGTATCCTTGAGGAATACATATCAGAGAGTTTTCCAAATATCGGCAAGGACACCGCCCTTGCCAGAAAATATGCTGTATAGGTCCACGCATAAAGATGAAGACCACCTAGCTCTGCAATAATGGTTGGCATGGCCGCAGACATGACCAACGCGTCTAAAGCACCGAGAAAAAGTGCAAGTAATGTCGACCAAATAATCAAGTCCCTGCGTTTGTCGTCTGCATCCAATACAGGCATCAAGATTTCCTTTTACCAAGCATATGGTATTCTTTTTTATATTCGCTGAAGGATTTCTTGGCTAAATGGTAGGTTGTTGGTGTGATAACCTTAAACGTGTGCAGAGGCAATTTCAGCATCAAAAGAAGAATTGTCCCACCATGTCAACTAACAGCTATTATGCCATAGGCTATCAAAGATTATCACCTCCAATACAAAGTTATTGTGAGATTTAGCAGTTTGATATTTTTCCTGATCACGTAATGTCAGCGACTGATCATTGAATTTAACATTGCCATGACGAAGGTCACCCGTTTTGTCTTTTCCTCCAACTTAGCATAATTCCTGAGCATCTTCGCTACCCTCAAAGTCAATATATTTCCACTGTTCAGTGACTATTATATGGAAGTCCGGTGTATATTCATTCTTTACTGGCGGTAGGTCGCAGAAAAGTTCCGGCTCACACTTGCAGCATTTTTCCCAGAATTTCCTTCAGCAACTTTGCAGCAACCATTCCGGTTATACCTTGCGGATCGTGCACAGGATTATACTCGACGATATCCGCTCCAACCAGTTGCCCCGTAAGTTTCTGTATACTGTTCAAGACTTCACGGGTAGTCATTCCCCCTGGTTCATAATGCGAAACCCCTGGAGCAAAAGCAGGGTCCAGACAATCAAGATCAAGTGAAAGATAGACAGGGCCATCAAATACAAGCTGCTGTATTCGCGCTAGTTCTCCCATTTCTATCATCTCTACTCCAAAACGCGACGCCTGCTCTCGCTGGTGACCGTTTGCCGTTCGAATCCCCACTTGTACGAGCCTAATTTCTTGAAATTCTTCCATTATGCGTGCGAAAGGACATGCATGGGAGTGGCGATTTCCATCCAGGTCATCGTATAGATCCGGATGGGCATCCATATGAAAGATACTCAGCTTTCCGTACTTTCTGGCATAGGCCTGTATGAGTGGATAGGTTACCGAGTGATCACCGCCAAGGGAGATCACCCGTAGCCCATTGTCCAGGTGAATAGCTGTCTGATGCAGGATATCTGCAAACTCCTCACCTTGCACTGAGAGAGCAAGATCGGGCAGCAGATGCCAGCGAGAGTTTTCCCCCAAGTCTATACCATTCTCCGTCCACATGTTCGCTGAACTACTGAAGAGCGCAGCGCGGATACGATCGGGAGCTAATGCTGGTCCATGCCTGAAAGAAGAGTTGAGATCGAAAGGAACTCCTTGCACAACAATATCGTTTTCTAAAGTTTCTTTATCAGTAGCTGCAAAATAGTTCATTTCAATTATTCGATATACTTTGAAAGAAATACATCAATGGCCGTTACCCACACAAGTACTTCAGATTTATTTTGGATGGTGAACGTATTTCCAAAACCACAAAATTCTGTTGTCAGCTAAAACCTCCAAATCAGAGCGATAGAGGGTGTACACCAACCCAGCAGAAAGCGGTCTCATTTACTCTCCGCTTTTTTCATGCTATTCTCAACATAATCAATGCAGATGTGCATTAAAAGAAGATATGCTGAAATTCGTATATGTTTCTTATTCGCAAAATTTTCTTTTTTTATTCAGTATCGCACTAACCTGAAGCCTGACAGTTTACCTGAATATTTCCTGAAAACGGTAAAGCTGGGATTGAATATCTATCTGTACAGTAACAGAATTGGTGCTGATAACTTGAAACACAGGTCCCAGGCTATTTTGTCTTCACCCATTCCAAAAGAGGCTCTATCCATTCCCGGTGAGGCTTGTAAACCAAACCGTGCCCGATATCAAGGTTGAGGACTATTTTCTTAAATTTCCCCAGCTCTTCCGATCGCTGAAAGTATAATGCCAGGGTGATTGAGAATTTGATCGATCGTGAATAGAGAGAACATTGCCATACAACTTCAAGTTTTCATCTTCCAAATATTTTTCGAATAAGCCTGCCGGAAATATGTAGCTTATTTTTGCACGAAGCAAGGTGGAAATATACGCACTAATAGCACCGCCTCTTGAGGCACCAACTACGGTGATGCTCTCCGGCGAAACGCCGTTTACTAGGAGTTTTTTATCTGGAATGCAATATTCTCGGCATAAGGCTTTATCTCAGTGCCTTTTCCACGTACCTCACTTATCACTGTGAATCCTTCCTGGGCAAGCGCTTCAACGATGAGTTTGTATTCATAGTATCCGTGTTCTTCACTTTTAGGGCGAATTCCAGCCTCTTCTACAATTAGGCCGTGAAGATAAGAGAGATAACGTTTTGTGCAGTCAGGATTGTCTGGTACGTACTTGAGGATATTGACATTCATCGCTTGCATCTACAACGGCTCCTGATTGAAAAGGCTGGCATTTTTCTTCATGCCAGGCTGTGATAATGATTTATAGGAGATATGTTGACTTTGAGATCTGAGCTTCAGTAGTGATATCCACATGAGGTGAAAGCCAATCTCATTGATATTCATTTTGCCTGTCTGAAGCTTCTTCCTCAATTTTGATATGAAAGTATTATCAATTATCCAGATGCTTGGAAATGGAGTATCTTGTTCAATTGATGCTCTGGAAGTATCTTTTCTTTGAAGGTAATCTTTTCCTGTTAGGCTATTCTCAATTTTCTAAGGACAAAAACACTGTTATGTGTGGTTAGGTTTTGGGGACACTTTCTTCTTAGAATTAACAGGAAACACCCTTAGTTGAAGCGTAAGGCCACATTGATTAGCTTCGTTTTGGCAATGATAAGTTCATATCTATAGGTTGCTGATATTACGCTATCAGGAAGAAGGTTATCCCGAGTATTTTTCGCCCAGGTTAACCTTGCCTCATAGAAGCTCTATATTTTTCCAAAAGCGAACTTTAAAGCACAAATAGGTGAGTGGCTGTTGGATGTGAGCGTTCACACTTCCATCACATCTTATTCAGTAAAAGCTAGCCTTAACGTTAAATAGCCGGTTGATTACGGACGCAATGTCCATGAACACAGGAGCATCCAGAAAACCGACCTTGACAAGGTTCAAAAGAATCTGTCATTTCCAGGATTCAGAGATAGCCGAGACATAGTCAAAGCGGCTCTGATCAATGATCGAAAGACCGATGGCGGCACACCCGAACAGCTGGATAACAACAAGGTTCATGGCCACAACTGCAGCTCGTATTGCCAAAACCCTCGTCCCATTATTATATAACTCAGTCATCTTTCCACAACCTTTCCGTAGTTAGAATGGGTTACTCCTTGGACTCGTCAATGGCTATTGTTTTTGCTTGTCAGCCTCACTATTAAGGGACTACAAGTGGCGATCCAGTGCGTCAGCTTCATCCCTTCATCACTTCCCTTTCAACACCTCGACCAAAGGTATGCCCACTGAACCCGAAGGCGGTTTGATTTCAAGGCGGGTCGAGATGGTTGCCGCGATATCATAGGGGGTAACAGGC
>DEIL01000135.1:1490-6528 GCA_002352445.1 Desulfobulbaceae bacterium UBA2775 | reverse complement strand
CATCCTGGTCAGGTTCAGTCAGTTCCACTTCAGATCGGGCATCAGCAGAGACAGGTGATTCCATTCCCAGCTCTTCTGAATCCATTAATATGGATTCAGTCTCATCGGCAACATCCTCATCATCCTCATTGTCATAACCGATATCGGCACCTTCCAGTGCCAATGCACTCTCTGCGGATACGGAACCGGTTGAATCATCAGTTTCTGCAACAGTGACGGCTTCATCTCTCTGATCCGTCTGGTCAGAGTCTGTATCGCCAAAAAAATTGGTGATATGACTTGACACATCTATAGAATCATCATAGCCCAGATCTCTGGCCACCACATCCTCCTGGAAACCTTCTGTACTTTCTTCCGGAAGGTCAGCAAAAGCAGGCTGAATATCTTTCATTTCACCAGATGACGATTCCAAATCATCCTCCTCTTCTTGATATGTTGAGCCCTGAGTAAGAGTTGGACCAACCAGCGCCTTGAACGACTCAAATCTCTCAACCATCGGGAAGAGGATCTCTTTTTCTTCATCCAGGCTCATTGGTGTTTTAACTATTGTTTCAAGGCTTTCAAAAAAATTATGCAGCAGTTTAAACGCCTCGGCGTGAGCATCACCTTTCTTAACTTTTATATATGCTCCCAAAATCCCGACCCCCTGCAACAAAATGAGCCTGGGCCGACTTTCAGCATATTCTTCTTCAAGACGGAGAACTTCCTCTCGCAAACCGTTCAGATCCTGATCTGTAATCTCCCAGTCAATCCCCAGAACAATGGCTTTCAATGCCAATAATTCATCTCCTCCTATCGGCTTATCTACCAATTTTTTATGCCTGTCTTCTTCGTTATGAAACATATGATTATCTTGGCCCTGGTTAGCAATTTGTCGTTTCAGAAACTCAAACCTTTTGACATCTTTAAGTAAAATATCTTTTTTCTGATACTCGGTCAAATCTTCCGAGTAGACTATTTTTTCAAGGTTATAATAAAATGTCAGAAGCAGCTTTATCGCATCAGGATGTGCATCTGCCTTTTGCTGGTAAATATATTTGCTGATTTTTTCAAGAGCCTGTATGTAAACCAGATTGATCTTCTCAGCAGCCCAGATATCCTTCAGATCAACCAGTTCATCATTGAACTGAATGAGGATCTCATCAGTAATCTCCCAGTCAATCGATAGAATCAGACTTTTAAGTCTGCTTATGGGTGATTCCTCCTGATATGAAAATTCAAAAAGATCAACTGCTCCGACAGGATCATATTCCTCATAGTCACCTGCTTCAACAGTCAAGTCATCATCGTATTGATTTTCAGTATGCTGATCCACCACAGCTTTTCTCTCTAGAGTAATTTTTTCTGAATCGAAATAACAGATGAAGAGATAATTTTCTTCAATGTTGCCGCGACATTGTATCCTGTAATAGCACTGGCTTCCAGGTATGGCACCTTCAGTCGACTGTTCAAATCCTTTTGCAGAACTGACAAAGGCAGGATAGGAATACCATGTTCTTTCAGGTCAACTTTATTATACTGCATTACCAGGGGAATATTAAAAATAGATTCCTTATATGATTGCAGGTTCTCATGTAGCTGGTTTAATGATCTGATATTTTTTTCTCGCTGCTTTTCCATGGCATCAGCTACAAACACGATACCGTCCACACCTCTTAATACAAGCTTTCGCGTAGCATTATATTTGACCTGACCCGGGACAGTATAGAGCTGAATTTTGATGTCATATCCTTTAATTTTCCCCATATCAAAAGGGAGAAAATCAAAAAACAGCGTTCGATCCCCATGAGTCTTGAGGCTGACCATTTCAGAAAGGATCTGTTTTCGATACGTCCGATTTACAAATTCAAGATTCGTTGTTTTTCCACCGCGACCAGGCCCATAGTAAACTATTTTTACCTGAACAACTTTCTCTTTTAAATTGATGAAACTCAACGTTCCACTCCCTATCGGTTTTCAATGCAGACTGAATTAAATCAGGGGCAGATTACTCCCTGGCGGCCGTCACTATTCTTTTTCCCAAATTTTTCTTATTTTCTCTACAACATCCACTACATTCAACCTGAGAAAACCCAACGAAATATCCTGGCCAAACATGGAAATAAGAAGCAGCTCATCGTCTATCTTGCTAAAATGGATGTTCGATTCCTGACCTTTGTGAAACAGCAGAGAAAACTCCTGTTCACCCACAAGTTTCGCCATGGCATCAACCGTTGCAAAGTTACCAGCAGCCAGAGCGGCAAAAGAGTAAACATCGTACTTGCTTTCGCCATTGTCTTTGGCAGTTATTATATTTCCTGCCATGTCTATTATAATGACACAATCAACACCGAGCTTAATCAGTTTGTCTGACAGTATCACATCTATCTGCTCGAGTTGCTCTTGACTGACAATCCCATAATTCATGCCACAAACCTCTTCTTAAGTGTTTTCGCCGGTATCAGCTCGTTCTCAAGCCCAAATATTCAGGACATCTTCTTGCCCCAGGAACAGGTGGGAACGTATAAAGCTCTTAGTTAGAGAGAATATAATACTCCTATCTCTCACAACAAATCATGAAAAAGTGCCCGTCTTCTCAATATGATAGATCGTGTTGAAAAGACAGACACTAACGAAGAAATTATTTACTCAAATTAGTATACGATAGTTTTTTCTCGATATGAAGGTAAATTTTATTTTTTTATATGCGAAATCATTGTCATAGTCCATTTCCAGTTCCATCTACAATTAAAAATTGCAGTAACCCTGCACCCTGGGGCCTTTCTTCTTACAATTTGAAATTGCATGCGGATCAATTATTTGATAAAACGTTTTGCAGGAGGACAACAGTGTGAAAAACATCGAAAACAATTTACCTGCACTTAATAAAAACAGTTATCTCATAGACACCCATTGTCATCTCGACATGGACTCGTATGAGAATGATCTTACTGAGGTAATTGAGAGAGCATTTAAAAATCATATTAAACGAATAGTCACAATAGGCATTGACCTTTCCAGCTCATACAGGGCAATTCTACTTGCAAAAGAATATCCCAACATATCTGCTACGATCGGTATCCACCCCCATGACGTTGGAAATGCAACTGACAGCATCTATACAAATCTTGGCCGGCTGTTTGCAGAGCACTCAGCTCATATTGTCGGCTATGGTGAGATTGGGCTTGATTATGCAAAGAACTATTCTCCCATTGACAAACAACGACACCATTTCACAAAACAGCTTGATCTTGCCCATGAACTGAAACTTCCTGTTATAATTCATAACAGAGATGCAGATGACGACACACTTGAGCTTTTGAGGAAGGCTAAGCCCCTGCAGCAAGGCGGAATCATGCACTGCTTTTCAGGGGATTATGAATTTGCCAGACAGATACTGGATCTTGGGCTACTCATCTCCATCCCGGGAATTGTCACCTTCAAAAATGCTGCTACACTTCATGAAGTCGTCAGAAAAACACCCCTCGCCTCACTTGTTTTAGAGACAGATGGGCCCTTTCTGGCCCCCCACCCGTTTCGAGGCAGACGAAACGAACCGACCCTCATGCTGCACACAGCCAACAAAGTAGCAGAACTAAAAAAGATACATATCCTGGAAGTTGCGAGACAGACTTCCTACAATGCCGAAGAACTCTTCCAGTTTGACCATGGGGAATAACATATGATCTCTGACAATATAATTATAATTAGAGCGAAAATAGCACAGGCAGCAAGCCACTGCGGCAGATCGCCGGAAGACATTAAACTTGTCGCTGTCTCTAAACGATTCCCTGCCAGTGTGATAAAAGACGCATTTGCAGGAGGACAGACACTTTTTGGTGAGAATTATATTCAGGAAGTCCAGCAAAAACGTGCGGAAGTACCTGCCGGAGTACACTTCCACTTCATAGGCCATTTACAGACAAACAAGGCTAAAATTGCTGCTGAATCATGTACGATGATCGAAACGGTTGACAGGCTTAAGCTGGCACGAGTACTCGGCAAACATCTGCAAAAACTTAATACAAGTATGGATATCCTGGTACAGGTAAATATCGGAGAAGATTCAAACAAATCAGGAGTATCAGTCAACAATACAGAAAAGTTACTTCTTGAGCTCAAATCAATACCACAAATCCGGGTTTGTGGTCTGATGACCATCCCCCCCATAGAACCTTCTCCGGAAGATTCACGGCCTCATTTCAGGAATTTACGACTTCTTGCTGACAAACTCTCAGGAAAAGATCTTTTTACAGATAATAAACGGATTGAACTCTCGATGGGCATGTCCGGCGACTTCCATATTGCTATTGAAGAAGGAGCAACCATTGTGCGGGTAGGAACTGCTATTTTCGGCAACAGACCGGTCAGGAAATAAAAGAGGGAAACTGATTCTGCAGGTTCCCTCTTCATCCAACTAATTCAACACAATCTATTCATTCTTCGCTGCCGCCCTCTTGGCAGCCTTCAGCGGATTAATTCTTACCGTCGTAACAGTTATCTCCGGCTTCGCATGGGTTGCAAAATTACAGATCCCAAGTTTCCACTTTGCAGCCGGATACTGATAACTCGAACAAAACTGTGTACCATCCTGCTCTACAACACGCCCACATCCGTCACACTTGTCTATGATAGGCTGAAAACGACCGTCACTATAGTTTACAGCTGTTTGCTTTTGCATGTACAACTCCTCCGTCCGTGTAACTCTTTCAATATCCTGATAAATAAGTGCCCAGAGCAACAATCTAACAATCTCAAGGCACCCTCAAAAACGATTATCTTTAAAACTCGTCAAGAACTGTGCAGTATACCAGCACTGAATAAACCGCACAAGGGTTATCTTTTCATTCCAGAGCAACATATACTTTCTCTATCCTCTTTAATACCTTACTCCTGAAGGTCTGTAGTAAAAAACAAGAAAATCAAAGTGCTGAAGGTATTGGTTTAACATCGAATAACAGGCTGTTAGTACCTTGTTGCCGAAACCCTGTCATAAAAAACAAGGAAATTTGGTCAAGTTTATTGGTGTTAAAGCAATAGGTTATTTAGGCTGAAGGCT
>DEIL01000135.1:0-1448 GCA_002352445.1 Desulfobulbaceae bacterium UBA2775 | reverse complement strand
CCTTAGGCTACCTTTACCATATATTTATCATAATATTAAAAATGAACAACTACTGATACTCATCTCCTTGTATTCGGCAAACGTTTGATATATAATTGATTTTACTTTATGCCTAACCTGAACAAAACACTTAACCCCGACAAACGGAGACAAGCGTGCCTGTATATATTTGGAAAGGGAAAAATTCTTACGGAGAAAATCGTAAAGGTGAAATTGAAGCCCCGGATCAAACCGCTGCCTTGGCACAGGTCAAACGGCTTAGAATTTCCGATCCGGTCATCAAAGAGAAACCAAAAGACCTGCTGGCAAATATCTCTCTTTTCAAGCCAAGAGTTACAACCAAGGACATGGTTGTCTTTACCCGGCAACTTTCCACAATGATTGATGCCGGATTGCCTTTAGTCCAGGGACTGGAAATTCTCGAAAAACAGCAGGCTAACAGCACTTTTAAAACGGTGCTGGGAGAAATCCGGGCTGACGTAGAGTCCGGCTCCACCCTTTCCGACTCAATGCGTAAACACCCAAAAGTTTTTGATTCTCTATTTAACAATATGATAGAAGCAGGTGAAACAGGAGGTATATTGGATACGATTTTAACCCGGCTTGCTGCTTTCCTGGAAAAATCGATGGCATTAAAGAAAAAAATAAAAGGTGCTTTAACCTATCCTGCTATCTGCCTGGCCATTTCTATTCTTATTCTTGTCGTAATTCTGGTTTTTGTTATCCCTGTATTCAAAACTCTATTTGAAGATTTTGGCAGCACCCTTCCCGTACCGACCCAGATAGTAGTGAATATGAGTGATTTTTTTAAAAGCAATTTTATATATATTTTTATCGCATTTTTCCTCGTCTCCTGGATCGTAAAAAAGATATACAGTACTGAAAAAGGTATGATGGCTATTGACAGAGTTACTCTGCGATCCCCCGTATTTGGACCTCTGTTGAGAAAGGTAGCAGTTTCAAAATTCACTAGAACTTTGAGTACAATGCTCAGCGCCGGCGTACCCATCCTTGAAGCCCTGCAGGTAGTTGCCAAAACTTCTGGGAATAAGGTAATCGAACAGGCTGTTTTCCGAGTTGGTGATTCAATAGCTGAAGGCCGACCAATAGCGGAACCGCTGGAAGAGAGCGGGGTATTCCCCAACATGGTCGTACAGATGATTAACGTCGGTGAATCTGTCGGTGCCCTTGACTCCATGCTGGAAAAAATTGCTGATTTTTACGATGATGAGGTCGATCAGGCAGTGGAAAACTTAACAGCAATGATCGAACCTTTTATGATGGTATTTCTAGGTGGAATGATCGGTGGACTTGTTGTTGCCATGTATCTCCCGATATTCAAAATCGCGAGTGTAGTATAGGGAAAACTACCTGGAGATTATTACTCAACATTCAAATTACTTTCAGTAATTGTCTCATTATGCTTTTCATTAAATATTTGACATTCT
>DEIL01000268.1:2096-2954 GCA_002352445.1 Desulfobulbaceae bacterium UBA2775 | reverse complement strand
TTGGGTTTTTACGACGCCATCAAGCTTAACCAAATCACCAAAAGAAAGTTTTATGCAAAACTCACCATATATGAATAATCCGGACGAATTTGAAGAGTATGATGTTGATCTCAGGAGTTATCTGAAAATCATAAGGGACAGATGGGTGATTACTGTTTCCGTGATGACTGTAGTTCTCCTGATCACGATTATTGCGACATATACTACCACACCCATTTATACTGCTGAGTCACAGGTTCTGGTTGAACGAAATCGCGGGAAATCCGCACTGGAGTCAAACTTTTATTACTACGAGCCTGATTTTCTTGAAACACAGTCTGTAATAATCAAAAGCGAGAATGTGGCGCTCAAGGTTGTTAAGAATCTGCAGCTGGCAACTAAATATAAACGATATTTTATTAAAGGTGATTCCGGGGGATTTTCTTTAACAGCATTCATAAGGAAAAAAATATCCGGGTTGGTGAAAAGTTTTTCCTCTTCAGGAGGTGATTCTCAACAAGAAGATGGTTCAGATATCTTAAACTCCATCGACTTTGAACCAAAGAGCGATGAGGAGATCATTGCCGATATTATCAGAGGCGGGTTGAATGTGGTCCCCGTCAGGAATACAAAGGTCGTTGCCATTTCGTATATGGACAAAGACCCAGCCATCGCAAGACTCGTAGCCGATGAGGTTGTGAAGGCGTATATGGACGAAATGCTGGATATCAAGCTGAGCACAAGTAGTTATTCCCTGAAATGGATGACGGAAAAAGCCGCTGAAGAGAGGGATAAGCTTGAACGTTCTGAAAGAGAACTGCAGCACTTTATGCGGGAGAATGATCTTGTAACGGTGGAAAACAGGTTGACGGTTCTGCC
>DEIL01000268.1:0-2085 GCA_002352445.1 Desulfobulbaceae bacterium UBA2775 | reverse complement strand
CGGAAAAAAAAGAACTGCAGGATCTGCTGGGTCAGGTCAGGCTGGCTGAGAATGATACTGAAAAGTTAGAGAAAATACCCCTGTTTGCCTCAGATACCGTATTAAAAAATATTCGTGAACGGCTCTATAAGGCGAATCAGAATATTCAGGAACTTTCAAAAAAGTACGGCAAAAAACATCCTGTCATGATTCGGGCCAAAGATGAGCTGAGGATTCTGAAAGAGGAGAGAAGGTTTGAGATAGACCGGGTGGTCTCTTCCATCGAAAATTCCTATGGACTGGCTGCCTCTAAAGAGGAAAATCTGTACGAACTGCTGGGTACGACTAAAGGTGAAATGCTCGACTTGAACGAGAAATTCATGCAGTATTCCATGATGAAACGGAGTGTGGACAGCAACCGTATACTCTATGATACCCTGCAGACCAGTATCAAGGAGCAGGGTGTTACGGAACAGACACAAACCGTCAACATATGGGTTATCAAAAAGGCAGCATTGCCTGTTGCGCCATCAAAACCAAATAAAAAACGCAATCTGTTACTGGGTTTGATATTAGGGCTTTTTTCAGGGATTGGCCTGGCATTTTTCATTGAATATCTTGATAATACTTTAAACAGTGGCCGCCAGATTGAAGAAAAATTCGGCCTTACCGTGTTGGGTTCCATCGAAGAGCTAAAAGGAAAAGGCAATGACATTGAAACCTATGTGCGTCAAAATCTACTCTCTCCGGTTGCTGAAAGTTATCGATTGATAAGATCCGCACTGCTGCTTTCAACCGCAGACCGTCCGCCCAAGGTTGTTCTTATAACGAGTATGAGCAGCGAGGAGGGAAAGACAGCAACCGTTATCAATCTGGCCAGAATGCTTGCCCAGGACAGAAAAAGTGTTCTTGTTATCGATTGTGATCTGCGGCGGCCGAGGATGCATTCGATGCTTGATATGCCAAATGATAAGGGGTTGAGTGTTTATCTTGCCGGCAATGTAGATAAATGTACATTGCTGGAGATTCCGGATGAAAATATTTCTCTGGTTCCTGCAGGGCCCATTCCTCCTGATCCTGCAGAGTTGCTGGGGTCCTCCAGGATGCAGGAGCTGCTCGATGAAGTGAGTCCGAAATTCGATTTTGTCCTGTTCGACTCTCCTCCGGTTGGTGTTGTAACCGACAGTTTAACCCTGACCAGGTATGCTGACGGTACCATTCTTGTAGTGAAAGCTGGTGGTACCACCGTCGAGATGCTTGAAGGCGGGGTTAAGAAAATGGGTGATATTAATGCACGTATTTTGGGAGTAGTACTTAATCGGGTGAAGAGGCTGGAGCAGGATTCCTATCAGTATGGATATGGCGGCTATTACGGTAAGGACCAAGATTGACAGTACCATTTATTCTTTTTATTTTCGGCCTGATCTTTGCTCCCCTTGCCTTCGGTACAGTGGAGCAGTGGTCGCTGTTTGTGTTGGAACTTGCTGCCGGGGTCGCCTATATCGGGTTCTTTCTCACAGCCCGGTCTTCAAAAGAAAGTGTAGTTAAAGTTCCCGGATTGCTGCCTCTCCTGCTGCTTCTGGGCCTGATGGTTTTTCAGCTGGTTCCGCTGCCCGGGTCACTGGTAAAAATCATTTCACCGGGATCCTATGATGTCTATTCACCTCTCCTGTCATTGCCAGGGGACGGAGATAGCGGTTGGGTGTCTCTTTCCGTTAACCGGAGAGCGACTCTGCACGAGATGTTGAGAATAGGCTCCTGCGTCCTGATGTATATAGTGACTGTACAGTTGCTCGGTCAGCCGAAGAGACTGAAGGACACAGTCAATATTGTTGTTTTCCTGGCAGCAGCAGTTGCATTTCTGGCCATTGTGCAGGCTGTCGGTTCACCGGACAGGATTTACTGGATACGGCAGGTTCCCCATAACGCCCATCCCTTTGGACCCTGGATTAACCCTAATCAGTTTGCCGGATATATTGAACTGATCTGCCCTCTGGCTTTCGGACTCTTTCTTTTTTATAAGCCACGGGTAAAGGGTGGGGAATCTTTTCGTCAAAAGTTCGTCTCATTTTTCACGGTTCCCGGGATTCATTTCCATCTTTTTCT
>DEIL01000157.1 GCA_002352445.1 Desulfobulbaceae bacterium UBA2775 | reverse complement strand
GAGTCAGACCTAACCACATATATCTTAACTCGTGGATATCGAAATTTTGAATCCGTGAGATTCTATATTTGCGTCACAGCATTTTGAATATTATCAGTGCCAAAGCCGAAAAACTGAGAGAAAAGAGTATTAATTCGCGAATGATATTCGCTAGAAGGGGCATGAGACGCAATGAATGCGTCAAATTGGGCAGTTTGGCGGCAGGTCAGACACACGCCATCCTGCGAGGGTTATCTCACTTCGTCTTCCGGATGGATTTTGGGTTAACGCGGCAATTAACCCGCGGCTAATTTCTGATAGACGGCTTCAAAAGCGGGGTAGGCGGGACACCGTCGGGAGAATTTCAACTTCAACCGCCGGCCTGTCCTGACCAGTCGTGCTGCCAAGTACATGAGTTCTTGCATGACCGTCTTGAGACGACGACGCTTCGCCTGATGGCGTACCGGGCTGATCTCCCCAACGAGGCCGATTAAGCCGATCCAGCGCAGGATATTATAGCTGAAGGCCGACAGGCTCATAATGAGATCATTAGTGGCAAACTTACCCGAGGGTAACCGTTCGAGGTCGAGGTCGGTCTTAAACTCACTATGGAATTGTTCAGACGTAGCATGATCACAATACAGCGCGATGATCGCTTCGTCGTCAAAGGCCGCCTCGTTGAGTGACGTCCACCACCCCTCAATCTCAAGCTCGGGAAACAGGAGCATTTGCCCGTGTTTATCAATCGTCCGCTCGGTGACTTGCATGACGCGGCGAAACCGATATTTTTTTCCTTTATGGATTTGCTCTTCGTAGACGCTAAAGGTGGCGACACGCTTTCCTTCTCGAGGGCTGATCCAGGCACCCTGTTGTTCTGCCGCCACTAACCATTGGTCGAGGTCTTGGCGTCGTGGGTTCCACTTGAGGAGGTAGTCCGCTTTGTCCTCAACCAGAAAAACCCGGGTCTCTAAGGCATCATGTCCGCCATCTAAGCGCACCAGGAGCGGCAAGTCGGTTAATCGCCGGGCATTCGGAAGCGCCCGTTCCAAGGTATACAGAAATTCGTTTTGGCAATGTTGCTTTCCTTCTCGGAGTTCGCACGCTAAACACCAGCCTTCACGACCGAGGTACACCGCAATGGGCGCATAGCCATCGAAACCTTTGTAGGTCCGGGAGACGCCTTCTTTTTGGGTTTTCGAATTGTCCATGGGGAAAACGTCAATATCAAGAGCGACATGGCCTGTCTCCAACGGGCTGACCGGCACTTTCGCATGGGCTAAAAAATCAATCGACTGTCCCGAGGTGACCGGCAACCACTCTGTTGCATGGGCATCGAACCGTTGACGTAACCGCGCGGCTGAGGGAACCTGCCCAATAGCCAGTGCGGCATGGAAATAATCGTCCTCGCGCACATTCTCGACCGCCTCGAAATCGCTTTTGCCTAAACACAATTGCCCGACGTAGCTTTTGATTAAATCGCTATGGGCGATGCCATGATGCAAGGGAACCGCTTCATTGACTGCTGTCGTTAACGTGGTATATCGATTAATACACAGACCGACCAAAGATAATCCGGAATGTGAAGTATAAATTTCGCTTTCAGACTGTTCGAGAATAAATCGTTTCATGAGCACCTGCGGGGTGAATTCTAAAATACCTCCATTTTACTCGTTATATCACTTAATATCAATAAGTTATGGTATGTTTTGTGGGGGTTTGACTCACGGATTCAGGTTTTACTCAGATTATGATACATTTTTATAACCAATCGCTCCAGCTGACCGGAAAAGCATTGCTCCTATCGTCACAATGCATTTCCGGCATCTGAGCTCAGTCGTTAGACTGAATTGGGCTGGGAAACTTATGAATTAAAATGCCAAATTATACAAAAGTACTATGTTTTATCATAATCTTACTTTGTACAGTAGGATGCACTATCACTGGCCCAGCAATTGATACATCAGTAAGTAACTATCATTATTACAATCTGACACGCACAGGCGTTATTTATTCTTTAAAGGCCAATTGCTTTGAGTTAGGTTGTCCTGAAATAAAAGAGGTAGATATTAGTACATTCAAACCACTGAATGATATATATGCAGTTGACAAAAGTAACGTCTACTTTAGGTTGCATATCATACCCAATGCGTCACCAAATAGCTTTAAATTAGCTGGTGGTTCATATGCGATAGGCAAAAATAATGTCTACTGGTATGGGAAGGTGATTCCTTTTATAAAACCTCAATCGTTTTCAGTGGGAACGTTTAAAGTTGACAATTACGATGTCTACTATGGTATAGACGAAGCAGCAATATATTGCGGTGATCAAATAATATCAAAAGAACCATTGCTTTTTCATAAATTAGAATACAATTATTATAAGGATAGTAAAAATATTTATCATATGCCCAGTTGCGATACTCTACATGCAGATCCAAAAACATTCCAGTTTCTTAACAAGAAAGATGGTGCAAGTTCTGTGTACGCTAAGGATTCAAAAAATGTTTATTACATGTTTTTGCAACGCGAAGTAATTGAGGGTGCTGACCCAGATACTTTTGAGGTCTTGTGTACAAAAATTGGTCCTCCTCATTATGCCAAAGATAAAAATTCTGTTTATGGAATGAAGTTTGGTAAGCTAATTAGATTTGAAGGGGCAGACCCAAATACTTTTGAATTTTCTGAAAGTTGTCAGTGA
>DEIL01000014.1 GCA_002352445.1 Desulfobulbaceae bacterium UBA2775 | reverse complement strand
GGTTCGAGTCCTCTTCCGGGCATACATATTTATTTGCAATATAAGGAATTAGAAAGCATAAGCTGACCGAATAACGGAGGCTGCTTATTATTTCCTCTGAAAGTCACACGAGAAGTCACATTTTCGGTGGTACTAGCAGGTTTTAAGATGCGTTCTCCGTTTTCTTTGTATACGAAAAAGCTAAAAAGCGGTCTCGTATGGTATGTGCGATTCTATAATCCACAAACTGGCAAGTATTCGATTTCTCGTTCAACAGGAATTCCCTGTAATGGCAAAAGAGGAAACCAAGTTGAGGCTTACAAGGTTGCAACTGAGATCCGAGGTGAGGATTGTTCAAAAAAGGCACAGAAAGGGGTCTTTCAAGCTCTACTCGATATACGGGCGAAGCTCCCGTTTCCCGTATTGGGAATCGACAGTGACAATGGTAGTGAGTTTATCAAGGATAAAAAGAAGAAATATAGGTGTTCCCAAATATTGGTGGAAATCTGCAATTTACCACTTACCGGCGATAAATATGTAGCTTTTTTGCTGATCTTTATTTCTGAAACGAATGGAGAATCATAAGGATACTCAATTTTCAGCCTGTTATACTTTTGACATATTAAATTGTTTTTACTGTTACATTCCGTTCTTATCATGCTTTTTTAAAAAAGTTGACAAGTCTTATGTATACATATTAATATGTATACATAAGATTAGGAAGATCAGATGCAAAAAAATATCCAAAAAGAAATTCACAACATCCTGTTTGAACTGCTGATGGGCTCTGTCCGCCCTATCACTGAGGAGATGATAGGAGAGCGCTTGGGAATCAGCAGAACACCAGTCAGGCAGGTATTAAAGAAACTGGAAACAGAGGGCCTTATTGAACAAAAAAGAAAAAAAGGAATCTGTCTGAGGTCGATACCTGTTGAAGAATTTTTGCAGCTTTATGATATAAGGGCTGTTCTCGAAGGATTTGCCGCTAGACTGGCCTGCGAAACAGCCAGGGACAGTGATATTAAAGAATTAAACAATCTGGCAAAAAGATACAATCGGGAATTTGCAGAAGGACAGATGGATATTGTTGATCAGCTTGATCTACAGTTCCACCGCAAAATTGTTCAAATGTCGGAGAATATCCACTTATCAAAAATAATGGACGATTTTTCTATCATAGAGAAAGTTTTTATGATGGAAAAAGCGAAAAATTCTTCAAGCAATAAAGCTTTTGTCCCGACCGTTCCTGCCAAAGAACCCATTCCTCATGAAATGATCGTTGAAACAATAAAACGCAGAGACAGCGATGAATGTGAAAAAATACTCCGCCGCCACATACAACATTCCAAACAGGCACTGATGAAAAACAAACTGAAGATCAATTATACCGATGGAGATAAGGAGAAAAAAAATGACAGCCAAAAAGCGACAAATGACAGCGCACAGGGGTGATGATACCGACAAAGTACCCTGTTCCCAATTACCACAGCTGAATATTTCAGAGCAGCTGCGAAAGCAGCAAAAGAGTATGGAGGATACAATTAAATGAGCAGTTCAGCAAAACAAATACCACGAGTTGCGCCCAAAGCGTATGAATATGTAAAAGAGGTGCTTGATTTCGGGTTCCATAACGCCCATTCGGTAGGAATTACCGCTAAACTGGAAGCCGGATTTGCCAGACATTTCGGCCAAAAGTATGGTATAGGCCATTGTAACGGAACAGCAACTTTGCAGACAGCACTTATGGCTGCCGGTGTCGGTGTCGGCGATGAAGTAATAGTGCCCACCTTTACTGTTTTTTCCACCCCGGCAGCAGTCCTGCAATGCAATGCAGTCCCGGTAATTGTTGATGTTGATCCGGAGACATGGACAATAGATATTGAGGCAATTCGCAGTCACATTTCCCCCAACACTAAAGCAATTATACCTGTTTCCATCTGTGGGCTCACTCCTGATTATGATCCGATTATGGAACTTGCCGAAGAAAATGATCTGATCGTTATCGAAGACAATGCCCAGTGCTATTCAGGATATTACAAGGGACGTATAGCCGGCTCCATAGGCCATATGGCCAGCTTCAGTTTTCAGTCATCAAAAACGCTGACCTGCGGTGACGGCGGAATACTGATATGCACCGATGACAAACTGGCCCTGGCTGCCCGAAAGGCTTCCACAATCGGTTTTATAGATATCAGTGTAAAACCCGGTGACAATGTGGTATCAGAACAACTACGATGCCAGCCGGACTATCAGCGGCACGACAGCATTGGCTGGAACCAGAGGCTGCCGGAAGTAGCCGCTGCCGTCGCCCTGGCTGAGCTTGAACGCATTGACGAACTTGCTGAAATGCGCACCTACAGCGCCAATGCTTTTAAAAGGGTCATAGATGAGTGTAACTGGATCCAATCCCAGAAGAACCCGGAAGGACATGTTAATGCCTACTGGAACTATGCGGCCATGATTACCCGTGATGATATTGACTGGTCTGAGTTCTTGTCAACATTTATTAAACTCGGGGGTGACGGGTTCTACGGATCGTATCAACCCGTCCATCTTGAACCTGTTTTCGCCAATCTGAACAAAGCCGTTGACGAGAATCCTAAGCGGTATCCCCATTTTGCAGACAGACTGCCCCGCTATGAGAAAGGGAGCTGCCCCGTCTGGGAATCCATACAGCCGCGGATTATAATGCTGAAAACAAATTATTTTGATACTGACGAAGCCGATAAACAGGCCGAAATACTTGCAAAGACGATCAGCCGTTTCTGAGTCAGATTATGGAAGCAGCAGCTGAAGAACAAATACAAATTTAACCAGAGGAGCATAGTATGAATACTATGATTGAGGAGTATATTGTTACAGTAACCGGAGAAATCCCTGCTAATCAATTGGGAGAAACAACTGCTCACGAGTGTAGAGGCCTGCGCTATTTTATCCTAACTTCCCGATTAATTATTCTCGAAAGTCCCGGGTTGTTTTCTTAGATTCCCGCAGTACAATCTTCCTGTTGACATCGATGGAAATTCTTTGGGAGGCTGGATTCGCAACCTCAAACTGTCGGAAAAAACAAATTATACAGCTATCATCCATTTGAATGCAGCAAAATTAAGTATTGAATTGGAAGGTGACGGAGATGAGATTTACACCTACCCGGCAGGTACACATGATAAATATGATGGCCTGGGCAGGCTTGACGATATTCCCGACGACTCCGTTGAAACCATGAACTCCTCCTATACTGAGAGAAACCAGATTTATTGGATGGTTCCTTCGGTGCCTCTGGATGTGGAGTTCAGACATGCCAACGGCAGCGTTGACTGGTTTTTCAACTACAGCCCAGTTCCGGAAAGCGTTATCAGCCAACTGCCGTAATACAGATTATCGCGATAGAAATTAATGCTATAATTGACCTCGAGACCAAGCCCCGATATATTAAGACAACAATATATAGAGGCAATAAATGAACGTAATAATAACTGTAGTAATCGCCATCGTAGTCCTTTTTTTCGGTTTTCAGAAATTCATGGTATTCAAGATGTCGAGAAAGAAAGGGAAAACCGCACCTGAACTGAGCGGTGCCCGTGGTAAAGCGATAAAAAACGGTAAAACATCCCTGTTCTATTTCTACAGCCCTTCCTGCGGTGCATGTAAAAGTATGACCCCGGTAGTAGAGGTTTACACCAAGAACAATCCCCGTTGTTTCAAGGTGGACGTGTCCAAAGACATGAATACAGCAAGAGCTTTCGGAGTGATGGGAACACCTTCCACTGTGGTAATTGAAAGCGGA
>DEIL01000179.1 GCA_002352445.1 Desulfobulbaceae bacterium UBA2775 | reverse complement strand
GGAATGCCGCAGCTCATCGGCAAGGAACTCACTTTCGAATTTTGTAACCTCGTCCGTATAAAGCTGAGCCTCCATGCCAAGGAAACCAGCAATTCTTTGCAACTCCTGGCGCGGCCGGTCCATCATCAGGTCGTAATCGACGACCAAACCACCATGTTGCAGAAGCGCTTCCATCGCATCCAACTGGTGAACCGCCCAAAGGGCCAAGGCCTGGGCCTCGGGAATCTGATCTCGCTTAAACAGCGAACTGGCGACGCTGTAAGGATGGCGATTTGCCAGGATAAATATCGGCTCGATACCCGCTTCTACAAAGACTGGAAGCAAATAAGGCCACAAGCGGCTGATACGCGGGTCTTTCAAACCCCATAGCGGTTTGTTTTCGAAACGGCTGAATACTTTTTTCTTTAGACTGTTCTGATAAGCGGAGATAACTTCAGGATCGACTGAGTCCGGAAACAGGAGCGAATTCCACTGCCTATCTATGTGGTTCAAGAAACTATCATCAAGCTGATTGGTAGTCTGATCCTCAAAAAAACCTTTAGGATTATCGAATCGAGGTCCATACAAATCCTCACCCAAAAAAACACCCACAGCGATCAGAGCTCGCGACAAAACGGATGTGCCAGAGCGATGCGAACCTAACACAAGGGCGCACCGGCTATTAAATTCAAAAGCAGTCCCGTTTACATTGTGAGGCATAAAATAAAGTATCTCAGTAAATTTACCGTGCAAGAGATTTAATGAAGTCCTGTTTCAGACTTTCGTAGTTTTGCTTAACGTACAAAAACAGTTTCTTATCGTCACCAATAACAGGATCAAGCTGATCATATTTTGGGTCGTCAGTATCGAACGAGGTCTTGTACTGAGTAACATTGATATGAAGATTACTCAGATATGTTCCAAGCAGATCAGACAAAGTCTCGATAAAATCCTGGTAATATTCAAGAGGCGCCACAAAGATATTATTTCTCCTGATAGATTCAACCGCGCGTGCAAAGCTAGTTTTTCCGCATAAATGCCAGCATTGCTGATTGATTGCTCGTTTAGACAACTTATCCTGCAAAAGCTGCTCAATATTGTTATAAATGGCCCCCTGATGTTCTTTGAAGTTACTATTGGTTAGGTAATGCTGCATTGAAATAAATCTCCTAACCGGCTCACGCAGTACTGAAATAGTTGGGTAATGGATGCCCTTTTGGGATAGTTCCTCAATACATATATGGCCTGTTATGTAATTATACTTCTTCAGTTGCTCTGGCTCCATGGACAAAAATAAGTCGCGCAGCTCTTTACTCCCAAATCTTATGGACTTCTCCTTTCCAAAGTGTTTTTCTAACTCAGCATGCAAAGACAAGCCAGCAGTTTTGGGGATATGGACAAAGGACAGCTTATTTAGGCGGCAATTTGAACGATTCATTATTAACATCCCTTAATTGTTGATAGTGTCGTCTCAAGATAAGCCCCTCCCCACATCAGATCGGGCTATAGGTAGTTCCCCTCCGCCCATTCGTTCCATGACTTGACGAAAATCAACCCTTGGTCGGAAGCTTTATTTTCCACCGGAACTATCCCCTATTGTCAAAATCGACAAAAAAAAGATCTATCTCTGCACGCAGTATATGTTGGTAAACTTATCACGCCAAAGATTGAATAAATTCCTGTTTCAGACTTTCATAGTTTTCCTTAACGTACGAAAATAGTTTCTTATCGTCACCAATAACAGGATCAAGCAGATCATGTTGTAGGTCATCGACGTCGACTGAGGTCTTGTAATGGGTAACATTGCGGTGAAGATTACGTAGAGGTGTTCCAAGCAGATCAGACAACGTCTCGAGAAGATCCTGGTAATATTCAAGCGGCACCACAAAAATATTGTTTTTCTTGATAGATTCAACCGCAAGTTCAAATCTACTTCGGCCGCCTAAATGCCAGCATTGCACATTAATTTGCTTATTAGACCACATATACTGCAGAAGCTCCCCAATATCTTTAAAACTGAGCCCCTGATGCCCTTCACGATTACTATTCGTTAAATAATGTTGCAATGAAATCAACCTCCTACACGGCTCACGCAGGACTGAAATAGTTGGATAATGGATGCCCTTTTGGGATAAGTCCATAATGGTAAGATGACCAGTTATATAATCATATTTCTTCAATTGCTCTGGCTCCATGGACAAAAATAAAGGGCGAGCCTTTTTATCCCCAAATCTTATGGAATTTTCTTTGCCAAAGTATTTTTCTAACTCATCATGCAGAGACACGCCAGCAGTTTTGGGAATATGGACAAAGGACAGCTTATTTATGCGGTAATTAGAACAATTCATTATTACTTTCCTTGATTGTTGCTCGGAGCTTGTCCGAGAACTTGATTTTTCAGAAAATCAAATTTTTAATTGATCGATTTAAAAGAAGAAAGTTTTTGGAAAATTGGTGATTTTGCTATTCACGGACAGCCTCATATTGTCATCTCAAAATAGGGCACTGGTTCAGTTGAATAGGTGATTCAATTATATCAATAGGTTGCATTGGCTTATGGCAAACCGAGATAATCTATGTAACTATTAGTTTTAACAGACGTAATACGCAATTCTGCGTTTTTTTACCTATTCAACTGAACCAGTGCCCAAAATAGGTGTTGTTTAATAAAGGCTTTATGTACCGCTGGTACGATCCCACTGCAGCGTAGCAATAGCAATGCCCAGGCTGTTATAAGGAACTCTTGATGGCTCCTCAAAGCCTTTTGTATGGCTTTGGAGCCAGTCTTGTGTGGTCCAACATGAAGAACCAACTCTTCAATTTCGTTTTCGAACACTATCAACCTCCTCAGCCAATCTTGTTGTGACAGCGTCCCAGGACTCGATACACCTGGCTCTCAAGCCACACGGCACATCACGGTCTATCCGCTCATGGTGCTTCTCCGCCATAAAAACAAAGGAACGCGGACCAATGATTCCCATATCCGGTCGTGAAACCTCAAAAAACTCCACGCTGAATCCAAGCACCCAAAGATGTTGAATCATTTCGAGGCCGAAGACGTTGTATACCAAATTGGAATCCACCTCCTTGCCGTGCCAGCTTGGGGGAGACAATTGTACTACTCTATCATCAATAACAGCAGCCCTTTGATCGTCAATCGGACTATTGAGATTACTTGGCACTGTGAAGACATGAACTCCTCCCGGCCGGAGGACCCGATGTATCTCCCTGTGTGCAAGATACGGATCAGGAATATGTTCCAAGACATCTGCAGTCATGACTATATCTAGTTGATCATCATCGAATGATGTATTGGTCAGATCTTGGTGGGGATGCCCATCCACAACGTCCCCGCTGTTGTACTCCTCGCCGGCATAACGACTCCAATGATACCCTTTCAATCGCCTGAGGGTCTCGTGAATCGCACCGAACCATTCTGCATTATACACTTGCAGTTCCGAGGCCAACCGTCCCTCTGATAGGTGAGGAACATGGACCCCGGTGGAACGTCTGATAACCCGCATCAATGCCCACGCCATCAACCTTTGCCTATTCCACGCCCCACACTCTTTACATTTTCCCGATTCACGTCGATTCTCCCCGTAGGTTTCTACTTCTGAGTTCTTTCCGCAAACCGGGCAGAAAATCCTTTTGATCCCTTGTACCAAATCCTCTGCATCAGGTGCCGCGAAGGAGAAGGGAAAATGTTTCCTCTCAAAAGACGCCATCTTTCCCACCCCAAAGCATAAAACCTTCATTTGCCCAGTTTATTCTACCGATTCCCTCGATGTAAGCTAAAGCATCTTCCGGGTTGAGAAAGCGCGACAAAATGTCACTAGTGTTTTGTTTTCTCACTCGAGAATTCACTTCCACCGGTTGAGACAAACCGAGAAACGTGAATACCCGGCGAAAGAGAGATTCGTTAACAAAATCTTCGTAAGTCGTGAAAAGATAGTTTTGTCCAGATTCATTCAACACATCTATTGCATACTTGTAATGTTCTTGGTAGGCAGACCACCTATGGTTGAATTCCGTTTGGTCAAAAGGGGCTTTTTCTGATGTCCTTGAAGAGTCATAGGCACAAGCATCAATACTGATCTTATTATCGTCCTCTTTAATCAAATAATTTTTTTCAGCCTCAGCGATCCTTTCAGAAGAGTAAACCGCTAAGTAATTGGGGCGGTACAGAATAATTTTTTTTATAGTGGGATCATGGAGAACGTTATCGAGCACCGCAGAATTATGCTCTCCAAAAATTTTAAAACCACACGCCCGGGTTGGACTTGAATCATACAACTCTTGCAAGAATGCTACAGGATCCCTTTCTCGCCTCTCAAGCAGGTCGTCCCTGGCCCCTCCATGTAAATATACAGTGTCTCGATGGAACACTTCCCGATGGCATGTAACCTCCTGATGGCAAATAAGAAGATCGATAAAATGATTTGTGCCCGTTCTTGGGTTAGCAATAATGGAAAATTTTATTTCGGTCATGAATACAACCCCTCAGTGTTTGATAGTATTTATAGTCGTCTCAAGATACGCCCTTCCCCACATCAGATCAGGTTCCAGGTAGTTCCCCTCTGCCCATTCGTTCCATGACTTGACGAAAATCACCCTTTGGTCGGGAGCGTTATTTTCCACCAGGCCGATCGCCTCCTCAAGGTGCTGACGATATAGCTCCGGGGTCGCCCCCTGGAGGACGAAACCGTTCCGGCCCGAGCGCGGGGTATTGTCCCAGTTGGGAAGCACGCAAGGAAAGAACTCGCGCCGCCGGGTGACTTCCGGGAAAGCGTTCTTGACAAAAGTTTTGTAGGTATAGATCTGCGGCAGTTTTGGGATGACTGCCACGTCGGGATCAGCCGTCAAGATTTCTTTTTCAACCTCTTCGTTGATCGACTTGATTCCCTGGTAGGGAAGTTGACCGACCGGCGGGTTGGTCGTAAATCTGTCGTAGCCGTCTTCCGGCATCTGCCAGGGATAGTCGGTAATAGCGACGAAGAAGAAATCAGGCGCCCTTTCTCTTTGTGCCAATTCCCGCCAGGTGTCCATGAAGATTCTCGCATCCTTGAAGTCGGTTGGCCGATAGATGCAGAAGATATTCCGGCCGTCAACCTTCATGTAACGATGATCATAAAATGCATCAAGCATGCAGTAGAAATGGGACTTGTAGTCGTTTACGCCGGGATAGGTCTGCTCGATCAGAATCCGGTCCGGGCAGCCGTGCCAGATGCCCGACCAGGTATGGTTGGCCCAGGAAAGGCAGAAGGGAAAATCCGGATTGCCGGAGTTCAGGACTTCGTTTAAGGGTCGCTCCAGCAACCGCTTGCCACCACCGAACCAGTAATGCCAGTAGCAAAACCCCTCGATCCCGTACTCTCTTGCGAGTTCAGCCTGTGCCTCGCGAGATTCAGCAAGGCGTAAATCATAGTAGCCGAGATCTGCCGGAATGTTCGGAAGGATATGTCCGGGGAAAAGCGGCTTAGCGTTGGCGGTATTGGTCCACTCCGTGAACCCTTTCCCCCACCACAAATCATTTTCAGGGATGGGGTGAAATTGTGGGAGGTAATGGGCAATAAGACGGGCTTTCAATTCTTAACTTCCTTATCTCATTCGATCAGTTATCAAAGCGGCAGCATATGGACTTTGTTTACCCAGCATGTCGATACGCCTGCCAGAACATTTCGCCATTTCTTTTGATGACAACAGTAATATTGTCATTCGGATCAATTCGCTTAGCCATGACTTCAAATCCAGAGAAATCATAGTTGCACCTATTTTCAAAATGGGCTGTTATTTCCGGGCGTTTTCTCTTCGAGGGTATGATCATACGAGCCTTGCCACCATTAGCCGTATGGACCAGGATCAGGATATCGGCCCCCTCCGTGCCGACATTGTCGTTGATGGCTGCCCATCCTTTAAGGTAAGTGAGATTGCCCAGATCGAAAAAGTGTTCAAAACTCATAACAATCGACTTGTAAGAATCCTTTTCCGTCATGAATTTGAGCAAAGAGGCAGCCGACTCGCGGTCTCCCTCCTTACCTATCACTTCGTCGAAAAATATGGGAAGCAGGTGTGAGAGACTGCTATCATCGGGCGACATGGCTAGACCGTTTTCGATTCCGGACTTGGTCGCCTCGAGGTAGGACCGTCCCCATTTGATGCAGGGTTCGAGGTGATTGCCTTCCGCCCATTCATTCCAGGCATTGACGAAAACAAGACGTTCATTTTGACGATTAGAGACAATTGTCTTATGTATTATTTTCTCGAGCCACTGCTGATAAGTAACCGGAGAGGAGCCAAGCAGAATAATTGCGTTTTCACTGCGCCTCGCTGAATTGTCCCATGCCGGTGTGACACACCGAAGCCAGGGATAGGGTGGTTGGGCTTTTTCCAACATTTGTTCCAT
Source organism: Desulfobulbaceae bacterium UBA2775 (assembly GCA_002352445.1). Classification (GTDB taxonomy): domain Bacteria; phylum Desulfobacterota; class Desulfobulbia; order Desulfobulbales; family Desulfocapsaceae; genus Desulfomarina. The sequence goes on along the minus strand of DEIL01000179.1, from coordinate 1,225 downwards.
TAATGCAACGTAGCTGCGAGTGTAATTATTTTCATGAACTTCACCCGGCAACTCGATCATTTCCGGCAGTTCAGGGTCAGCAGGCGCATAGGATCTGACCTTTGATCCCATTTTGTCCCAGTCTGGCGCGAACTCCAGGGCCGAATCAAAACCAATTTCGTGAGGATTGACACGTCCAATACTTTCAACACGCACAAGGTAAAGTTCGCCAATACCTGCTTTACGCGCTTTTTCACGCCAGACCTTTGCCGTTCTTGCCGGATCAGGCATGTTTTCGGTCCGATAAACAAGGAACAGTGGTTTACCGTTGACCCGGATATAGCGGGAATCCGTGAAAAACCGGAACAGATCCTGGATATGGGCTCGGTCGTCCGCTTCGCTGTACACCTGCTCCATCAGGATGGAGGAATCTTGACCATCCCAGCGACGCGTCCAGTTTTCGTTGGCCCAGCAAAGACAGAAGGGGAAGTCGGGTTTTCCGGATGCCAGCATCTCTTCCACAGGACGTTCGAGAAGCCGTTTGCCGTTGAACCAGTAATGGTAGTAGCAGAAGCCATGGATTCCATACTCCCGGGCAAGTTCGGCCTGGGCTATGCGAGCCTCCTCCAGGCGCAGGTCGTAAAAACCGAGGTCGGCAGGGACATGCGGCTGGTAGTGACCAGCAAACAAAGGCTTGGCGTTGCACACATTCCGCCACTCGGTAAATCCTTTACCCCACCACTCGTCGTTCTCGGGGATCGGGTGATACTGCGGCAGGTAAAAAGCAATCATACGCAAGGGATTCTCCTCGAAGCTCGCCATTTCGGTATTGCATCGTTCTTCCGCAGATGCCTTGGCGGCGACAAAGATTTCCCTAATCTGTTCAGCGGTTTTTTGTTCGGTAAAATGATCGGCAACAAATTTTGCACACAAAACGCTCCGCTTTTTCCAAAGCTCCCCATCTTGATACAGAGTCAGGATCTCGGCCGAAAAGGCTTCCGGGTCATCCTTGGGGGTGGCCACCTGTCCGATACCAGTTATCCCTTCCAGGCCGATGGCCGTCGAAACCAGAGGGACAGCATGATACAGGGTTTCGATCACCTTCCCCTTCACCCCGGCGCCGAATCGCAGAGGGATGACCGACAGTTTAACGCTGTCATATAGATCCTGGAGTTTCTTTTCACTGACCTTACCGAGAATTTTGACATTGGCAGAGCTAAGCGCGGCAATTTCCTTGGGCGGATTG
>DEIL01000048.1:1304-5081 GCA_002352445.1 Desulfobulbaceae bacterium UBA2775 | reverse complement strand
AAGTCAGATTGCTGTTTATTGCCGTGTCCACGCAGTTGGATCAAATTGGCGACAAAATCAACGAATGTTGGATCTGATTTTTGAAGCTGAATCATCTCATTTTCTGATCCCAACAGGAAAACCGCAAGAAGATGAGCGCCCAGTGTTGTGCTTGAGCCCTGAACGGCACGATAGAGTCGCTTGGTATTTACCGTACTGACTTGCTTGGGTATGGCATCAAGTGCAGGATAAAACCCTGATTGAACGATTTTTTCAATCGCCTCGTCTCTGATCCCGTCTCCAGCGTTTTCAATTTTGCGATCTGCTATTGTCTCGTAAAGGGTATGTTGCATGACCGATGCGTAACATTTTATGATTTCTAATCCCTTGTCAGCAGAAAATTGTTCCAGCATAATTTCTGCACGGATCAGTTGCTCCTTAATGTTATTGGGCATCTCAAACACAAATGCTGTACCGAATATTTTTTCAAGGCTTATATTCGCCTTAAGTCGTTCTTGGTTTATATTACCTTCAAAACCAACCTTATCACTCATCTTCAGGTCATCGGACACTCCCGGTACTAAAGAAATAATCATAGGCACTGTTTCCTCTATCAACTCAGCTAATATTTCATTGTCAACGTCTAATCCGGATGTACTGCCATGCTCTATAGGATCTCGATATTTTTTAAGCCTCAATGCGTGGCCTATGAACCCCGTATTGGATATAGCCAAATTGTGAATAGGATGTTGTGTGTTACTATTCGCTCCGGCTATGGCAAGAGCCAATAATGGTTGAAGTTCAACTTTACCGTTTTCAATTTGTCTAATTGCCCCTGCTTTTACCTGCAAAATGTTTTTATTTTTATCATTGAGCGAGAACCCAACTTTCTTGGCAAATCCATAAAGCAGATTTTCATTATCCCGAAAATTCAAACTTGAAAAAACTTGCTCCCATTCTGGCACGGGAGCATTCGCCACAACTTGCCGTAAAGCCCATTCCAAGCTCGCATAAAGATTCTTGATACCATTCTCGACTTCACTTTGATAATCGTTTTCATAGTAAGTGCTGCTAACATTTAATTCTTTAATTTTCTTAAGAGAGCTTCTGCTAGATGAAATTCGCTTACTGATTTCTGGATATTTGTATGATTTACTTGCGTTTTTATTAGGCTGACTTTTCTTAGAACTCAGCTTGTCAATAATGCCCTTCCCTTTCAAGTCTATGACCCACTTCCAGTCCTGAGAAGTAAGGTAATTGGCAAAGCTTTCAGAGAATCCAAATCCGCATCCATCTGTCACCAGAAGGTCAGAATTGCCTATCTGGATAAGAACATTGCAATGCAAATAAACCAGTTCAGGATTATCATGCAATGACATGGCTTCAGCCATTGGGACTGGTGGTGGGTACTGATCAACACCTTGGTTCAGAAGAGCATGGCGTTTATACTTTTTCTTAAACTCCCTGATGGCTATAATGATGTCGTTGGAGTCCGGAACTGCTTTCCAGTAAGAGTCTTTTGCCGGACGTATCTGTCTGGCGCTAACGCTCGACTTCTCCTTGGTAGGATAGATAAGAAACTTTATAAATCCGCTGTCACCAATCTTTGAGATTTTTTTATAGCTCAATTGCTCTGTGCTGACATAGGGAAGAAGCTTCCCGGACAACAGGTCAACAAACACTGTGGCCACGGTATACTCCAAATTTCCCTCTGACTTATTCCGCCATTCGTTCAGAAGCTCCCGCCCCTGTTCTGACAGTTCATAACGATCACCTAAAAGTCCAAGTTGGTTGAAACGATTCTGAATGAAGGCCACCAGTTCTTTTTCCAAGCAAGTGAGCTGCGCGATCTTTTCTGTATCGCCAGATTCAATCTCTGTAAGCTTTAAGACAGTTTCTTCGAACACATTGAGACCGCTCTTTTTCTTTTGTGGAATGGAGATATTGAATGCATGGCACGGCCAGAGAACATCTTCTTTTGCGGCGATGTTCAATCCATCCAATGTTGTGAAGAAACTGATTATTTTAGGACGATAATCTTTTGCCCGATTTTTACTAATTGGATCACTCATAGGATCACCCCCTGTTCATGGCACAAATCATAGAAGTTTTTCAGAGCCGGAACTGCATCCACAGCTATCGGGGTATTTGCAAGAACTCCGTCACCAGCAACGACTAAAACCTTCTTCTGTCGGCTCATGCTTACACACAAACGGTTTTCTGACATAAGGTGACCAAAGACTCCTCGCTGAACACGCTCATAATCCTTTTCCTTTTTAATCCAAGAATCTAATCTTTTAGGTTCTTGTGTTCGCACAATTGAAAGAAAAACGATGTCAAATTCCATTCCTTGAAAAGCATCTACTGTCCCAATCCTTAGTCGTTCCTCACCATTCTCCAGAAACCTAAAACGTTCAGATATCTGCCACGAACCATCTGAAGCTTTCTCGGTAATGTTATACTTCTGTAATTCACGGTAAACTTCGAAAACCTGAGCTTTATAAAAACTGATAACTCCGAAAGTCTGCTCCTTGCCCGCATCAGATTTTATCCAACCACTTAACGCCTTTGCTATTTTTTGTGCCTCTGCCACTCTTTTACGACTAAAACCAGTTTTACCTTCTTTTCCAGCTAAGTTAGGCACATCAATCCAAATCGCGGCTTTATTTTCTATTCCCTGAAGGTTTTGCTCAAAGTGGTTCTCAGATAATGGAGAACGGTAATCCTCGTTGTATTTTCGGTAGAAGTTATTGCTGGCAAAATCACCCAACAGCGGATGGGTTCGGTACTGAGCATCCAGCGTCACTGTTCGTTTGATGTTATCCTTCTCCTCCAGTTTTTTCAGGCGGTTGAACAGATACTCAAACATACTTTTCTTCACAAAATCGACATCCACCGGCGGGCCAGAAGAATCGTCACCTTCCAAAACTCTGGCCACCTCTTCATCAATCAAGTGAGGCAATTGCCGGTGGTCTCCGACAAGTATTATCCGTTTTTCCGCCTGAACCATTGGAATAAGCAGGTCTCTCGGGCTGGTTCTCGCGGCTTCATCTATAATAACCGTGTCGTATTTAATCATTTCAGGTCTTTGATCATATCTAATATATTTATTCTTTGATATGATAATGGTTTGCCCGACTGACTGCTGGGTAGTTGCAGCATACACAAAATTGTAATCCTCTATAGCCTCACGAACACCGTCCGGGTTGTCCTCAAGCTCATGTAAGAATTCTGCCAGGATTGCATCCAGCTTGTTGGTTGAGTTAAGTTTTTTCTCCAAAAGCTGAGACACAGTTGCTACTAATCTCAAAACATCTTCTCTTGGTTTTTCTGTCCTGAAATCGGGCGAAGGCAAGTATCTATAGAGCAGCGACTCTTTCAACCCTTTGAGTTCTGGAAGAAAGCTCAGCGGTTTACCGCTACGCCAACGGGCCGCTTTTTCAAGAACGATTAAATCCTGATTGGAAGTTTCATCTTCGATCTTATCCAGCAAATCGACAGCTCTTGCCGCACCATCGTCTTCAAAGGCAGCTTCACTGACACGCAGGGCTCGAACGAACCGCAAGGTGGAAGGATCATTGGCTTGAAATTCTGCCTGCAGGGAATTCGTGATCTCTTCAGCCTCATTGGTGATCTCTTCAGAAATTACGTCTCTGGGCAAATCCAGAATACGCTCCATTAAACTGACTGTGTTGTTCTTCGATGGACACAATGAATATGCGACAAACAGCTCTGCCAGTCTTACCTGATCCTCAGTCTGAGCAATTTGAGGATTTTTGTCTCGAATATTCTCGGCGA
>DEIL01000048.1:0-1218 GCA_002352445.1 Desulfobulbaceae bacterium UBA2775 | reverse complement strand
CGGTAGAGCATTAACACTCAGCCTCGCAACGATATTCTCCACTGCATCATGCTGAAAACCGGAGACAAGTATCTGACCTCTTATCGATTTGGTTTTGTCATATTCCTCATTGAGCCTTTCAAGAATTGCTGTAACAACAGTTGTTTTTCCTGTTCCCGGAGGTCCCTGAATAAGAGCAATATCAGGGGTGTTCAACGCGACGTCGATAGCCTCCACCTGCCTGTCTGTAGGAGGATGCTTAAAGATCTTCTCTTTCACGAATGACGTCAAAGGCTTCAGTTTTGTGACGCGCTGTATATCCGGGAGAGTTCCTCCTTCTTCAATCAGCAGGCCGAGAAGAGGATTAGCACAGCGTCCTTCAAGAATGGCTGACCGTGCCCGCATTCGTCTTTCAATCTGAATCTTTTTTCCATTGATGGACAGAATCAAAAACATCTGGCCAAATGGTATTGACTGTAGATCCAATTCAACGCTGGTTTTTGAAAGTTTAAGGATCGGAGCATAGACAGAGGCTGTATTATTTTCAGAATCGTTCTTTTTCTGATTCTTTTTGGACGCGAATTCTTCTTCCAGATCCTTACTGTAGTTTTTCCATGTAAGATCAGGATCCTTGAGGTATAAAGGCTCCTCGGAGGTGATTTCTATCTCATCACCTTCGGTAAGTTGATCCGGAATAGACGGCACAAAGAACTTAACTCCTTTTGTAGTCTGCTCTGTGCCATGGTAGTCAATTCTCCCGACGGCTTTGGCCCTTGCAAGCAGCATTTCACCTTCAATTGCGCCGTATTCGTCCCACTGTTTCAAGTAGCTCCCGGTTTCCTTGGTAAGCTGACTCATCGCTCCAGCGGCTAACGCACGGATGCGACCTGTCTTGGTGTAGTCAGAAAACAGGACTGCCCCCCTTGCCAGACGTAAAGCGCCTTCGCTCTTCTGGTTATCCCTAAAGACAGCTTTGGTCGCAAAATAAATATCCTTTGACTTATCGACATTGCGCCTTTCAACCGGAATGCAAACCCTCTCTCCATAAATAGAGAATTCCCGGTACTTTTCCTGTACAACGGCTTGAGACTCAGGTGAGCCTTCATCCTCCTGACTATCCTCTTCAAAGTCAGCCTTGGCGGATGGGCCACTCATGAGCAGAAAGAAATCTTCACCGCCAACACTGATTTTGCATTTCTCGCTTAATAACCTGCTCAGCTTTTCGGCTCCATCGAAGTG
>DEIL01000054.1 GCA_002352445.1 Desulfobulbaceae bacterium UBA2775 | reverse complement strand
GTCAACCTTGATAACCATTATGGGGAATGTCAGAAAAATAAACCAGAGAGCTACGCCAAGTGCTTTTTTTAATTCATTTATCAATAACATCAGTGCGTTACTCCAGAAAAACTATAATAAAAAAAACAAGAAAACTTTCACCACAGAGGACACAGAGAGCACAGAGGAGAAAAAACTGTCTTTTCTCTGTGCTCTCTGTGTCCTCTGTGGTGAGACAATTTATTTTTTAGTATCTTAGATATTTCATACTTTCTTTGTTTCGGCTTTGCCAAGCAAGCCCGACGGCTTAAAAATCAGAATGAGAACGAGAAGGGAAAACGCGAAGACATCCTCATAATCGCTAGAAACATAACCAGTTGCAAAACTTTCTGTCAGTCCAAGTACAAGACTTCCAAGAACTGCCCCTGGGATAGATCCGATTCCTCCCAAAACTGCTGCAGTGAATGCCTTGATTCCGGCAATAAAGCCGATATAGAAATTAATCTGGCCTATATGAGAGGCAATAAGAAGTCCACCGATGGCAGCAAGAGCAGAGCCAATAATAAAAGTAGCGGAAATAATTTTATTAACATTGATGCCCACAAGCATTGCCATTGTCCTGTCCTGGGCTGTTGCCCGCATTGCTTTGCCTACACGGGTAAACTTAATGATATAGGTCAGAATCATCATAACAATAGCTGTTGTTATAAGAATAACCAGATCACTGGATCCAACGATATGGGCCACAGGCTCCATAAATTCAAAGTCAGGGATGAGAGCGGGAAATGGCAAAAAGTCAGAGGTTTGTGCCAGCAGTACATAATTTTGCAGAAAAATAGACATACCAATTGCACTGATAAGAGGTGACAGGCGCGGTGCATGACGAAGTGGTTTATATGCTATTTTTTCAATAGTATAGCCATAAGCACTTGACCATACAGCAGCTGCTACACCGGCAATAACGATAATAGCAAGGATTGGAAATCCATAAATTGACAGCACGGTTGCGACTATAAAAGCAGTAAAGGCACCTATCATATATATTTCGCCATGGGCGAAGTTAATCAGACCGATAATACCGTAGACCATTGTGTACCCGAGAGCAATCAGTGCATAGATAGAGCCACGGGTAAGACCGCTGAACAGGAGTTCAATAAAATAATCCATAAAAACCACAAAAAATAACCTGAAACAGAGTGCATTCCATAGAATGCCGCACCCCATTTCAGGTAGATTAACAAGCTAATCCCGAGAAACGGGACAATCACTATTTCATTTCTACAAATTTTCCATCCTGTACTTGATATACTGAGAAGCCAACTCCAACCGCATCACCCATTTCGTTGAAATAGATATTGCCAACTGGAGTATCTACTTTCTCTGTCTGGAGTGCTTTCTTCAAAGCTGCAAGATCTGTAGACCCGGCCTTCTTAACAGCATTGACCATTGCCAGCATTGCCGAATATGCATTCTCGTAGAAAGCGCCATGATCAGAATTAAAGGTAGCCTTATGGGCATCGATGGCAACCTTTGACAGAGGGTTACTGGCATTATCTTTAGGTCCTGAAGCATAAGCGCCTTCAGCATTTTTACCGGCAACCTTGATAAAGGTCATATCCTTCACACCATCGTCGGAGATGAAAGTAGTTTTTAAGCGCTTCTTCTTCATCTGACCGACAATTTTGGATGCTTCAGGATGATACCCACCAAAAATAACTGCCTCTGCACCTGATTTCCTTATTTTCAGAACAATCGCAGAATAATCGACGGCACCGGGAGTTACACCTTCATAAAGAACAACTTCTGCCTTTCCGGATTCTTCAAGGAACTTCTTGGCAAATTCAGCAAAGCCTTTACCATAGTCACCTTTATCGTGGACAACCGCAATTTTTGTATAACCGAGGGTTTCAAGTGCAAACTTCACATCAACTTCAGCCTGAGCATCATCAGGTGCAATAGTTCTGAAGAAGTTTGGATAATCACCACTCTGGGTCAGAGCAGGATTGGTGGCCGATGGTGACATGACCAGTATACCTTTATCTTTATAGATCGGCAGGGCCGCTTTAGTAGCGCCGGAACAGATATGGCCGAGTACAACTTCCGCCCCTTCAGATGCCAGTTTGGTTGCAGTATTGGTTGCAATTTCAGGCTTGCAGACATCATCCTCAATAAGCAGTTCAATCATTTTTCCATTGATACCACCTGCATCATTAACCTGCTTTGCAACAATTTTAGCGGCGTTTACCGAAGGTAATCCATATGATGCGAGATCACCACTGTGAGGTCCTGCAACACCAAACTTGATAGTATCTCCTGCAACTCCCATGGCCGGCACTGATAAAGCCATCATAACGCAGGCAGCAGTTGAAACAAATTTTCCACTTAGAGCTAACTTCATTTTTTCCTCCCTCAATATGCATTGATTAAGTAAACTCACCCAGTCCCAATTCAACTCTCAAAGTTGAGAAAAGAGCAAGCATATACGACGAAGTCATGATATTAGTCTTTTACTCTTGATTTTGCAAAATCAAAAATTAAAAACGTTCTTTATTTTATCTGTGATTGAGTTATAGAGGAGTGGCGTTGAACAAATTAGATCTGTTTTTTGCTTTGGGGCGCCCATTGAGTCCGCTATATAGTGGATTGATGAGTACCAGAGCAGTCCTCTATAAGAAAAGCATTTTCAAACATCACAAACTGCCGGTTCCAGTCATTTCCATCGGTAATCTCACTATGGGGGGATCCGGAAAGACACCGGTAGTTCTCAATCTTGCCCAGATGCTAAAACAATTGGATTACCATCCTGCAATCATCAGCAGAGGATACGGCGGTAAAGCAAATCAAAAGAGCAATATTGTTTCCACTGGAAAGAAGATCCTTCTCTCCCAGGAAGAGGCTGGAGATGAACCTTTTATGCTTGCAAAAATACTAGAGGAAGTACCGGTTATTACCGGCAAGTCACGCATTCACCCCTGCAAACAGGCCATAGAATCATTCGCTGCAAATATCCTCCTTCTTGATGACGGCTTTCAACACCTTGCCATCAATCGAGATATTGACATCGTACTGTTTAATGCAACGACACTTGCCGGCAACAGCAGGGTTTTTCCAGGGGGTGTACTGAGGGAACCGGTAAGTGCTTTAAAGAGGTGCCATGTTTTTATGTTGACGGGAGTCACTGATGGCAACCGAGAACGAGCAGATCAGTTTTCAATCCTGCTAAAAAAAAGGTTTCCGGAAAAACCGCTTTTCTTTTCAAAAATTTCCGATTATGAAGTCTGGGCTGCCGATGAAAAGGAGAGTGTTGAAGATTTTTCTGACCTTGGTCGAACCTCTGGCTTCTGTGCAATTGCAAATCCAATCCGATTTCAAGATTCAATTAAAATGAGTGGAATTGACCTAATGCAATTCTCATCCTTTAAAGATCACAGGATATACGACCAGAGGTTGATGGACAGATTATGTCATGAAGCAAAAGGGGCTGGTATTCAAAGTCTCTTGACTACTGAGAAAGATTTTGTAAAAATTGAGCATTTAAAGCGAACTCTGCCCCTCTATGTGCTCAAAGTGAAGCAAAAAGAAGATAAAGAGTTTGAAGAGTATATTTTGAAAACAATACAAAAATACCAATAGATTTTGCATATCTCGAATCAATATTTTCTAGGCGCCTGTCCGAGAATAGGCGTTTTCTTCAAAATCGAAGAATTATTAATAAATAAGCACAGCCATATGTGACATCGGAGTCTACGCTTACCTGCGAGCATTATTTTTTGGTAATTCTGAAGAGTTTGAGCAAAAAGGCATTCTCGGTCAGGCTCCTAGGAGGTTGTCAAACCCATTAGAGTGTGTCTTTTCCCTCAATGAGTGTCTTTTAACCCACACTATGATTTTTATTGAAACAAATTCACTATTCTTTGCATTTAGCTGTAAATACGCTCTTTATGTATATTCATGTTTTTAAACAAAACAGTGGCATAATATTTGCTTTATTACTGTAAACTCACATCCATAACTCAGGATTTTATATGCCATTACCAATAGATCCATATCAATATACATTACGGAAGTCGGTCAGTTGCTGCGGAGTTGGACTTCACTCCGGCAGAACTGTTAATCTTTCTATTAAACCAGCCCCTAAAAATAACGGTATCCGGTTTTTCCGAACTGATGTCTTGCCTGATGAACATATTAAGGCACATATGAATATGGTGGTAGATACCAGGCTTGCTACAACAATTGGCAATGATAATTTCCATATTTCGACAACCGAGCATCTTATGGCAGCCCTGCAGGGGTTTGGTATCGATAATGCGGATATTGAACTCGATTCGTCCGAAGTACCGATCATGGATGGAAGTGCCGAGCCTTTTTTCCAAATGATGAAATCATCTGGAAAAAAGAAACAGAATGGCATGAGAAAAGCACTTCGGATTACCAGACCGATCCATTATACCGATGGTGACAAATCTATTACTATCAAACCATACAATGGCTTCAAGGTAACCGGTGAAATATGTTTTGATGACACTGTAATAAATAACCAAAAATTTTCTTTTAATCTTTCTGCAGAAAAATTTGACAAAGAGATATCCCGCGCCAGAACTTTTGGATATGTTGAACAGGTCGAGGAATTATGGGCTAACGGGTTGGCACTTGGCAGCTCCCTTGAAAATGTAATTGCTATTCACTGGAATCGAAAATCAGTTCTCAATGAAGATGGTTTAAGGTTTGATGATGAATTTATCAGACATAAAGTACTGGACCTGGTGGGTGATCTTGCACTTTTAGGATGTCCGGTTCTTGGACATGTCAGATCCTATAAAACCGGTCATACCGAACACCTGGGTTTTATGAAGGCTATTGCCGCATCCCCTCATTGCTGGGAACTTATAGAAATGCGAAAAAATGGTCCCCATGCTGTTATGAGTAAGGTCGCCTCAAAGTCAAAGGCTGCCAGTGATAAGATCATGCCGCTTTTTAATCGTGACAGCCAATTGATTGCTGCAGTCTGATTTGCCCTTTTTTCCCTCCTCTTATTCTCAATAAACTATTGTTTACATAAGCAGGACACTGGTTATGTCAGGTATTATTGAGGATTATTCGCATAACCCCTCCTCACATTGACGATTATTCGAAATGTAGTATAATGAGGGTACGACTGTATGGTCAGGTATTTTCTTTTCAGGCAGGAGAAGGAACGTGACACTCTTAGAAGGTCTCTTATGGTTAACCCTTAACGTATATCATGAAGCACGTTCTGAGCCACTGATTGGACAGATGGCTGTAGCACTGGTGACCTTAAACCGTGCCAATGAAAAACATCTGCCGATTAAAGACATCGTAAAGGAGCCTTATCAGTTCAGTTGGACTTTTCAGAAGGACTCTTATTTCCCGGATGATCCAAAAGCTTTTTTTGAATGCCTGAAATCAGTATATACAGCCCTGCAGACCCAGGACTTCACCAACGGTGCAACTCACTACCATCTCAACACTATAGAACCTTACTGGGCAGAACATTTCATCTATCTTGATGAATTCGGATCCCATAAATTCTACAAATAAATGATTTTATGCACTGCCTGCTTTCTCAAGTGCCCTGCGCATATTGTCAAGTAATTCAGATCCCATATTTATAGAAACAGGATATATCAGCGTTTTTCCTAAAATCTCAGCCGACTGCGGCAACAATTCCGGATCATAAACAACCCGCCGGTTTCCTCCCGATTCCATGAATGGATACCCTGACCGGGTTATCGTTTTTCCTTCGAGAAGATGCTCCCATTTGGGATAGAAATGCCAGCTGTTCTCGGCAAAATTGATCGCACCAAAACCATCAGACCTGAGTGAATCATTTACTCTTGTGCAGTGATCACGATCCTGCAGAGAAAAGGCAAAAAAGGTCGCTGAATCTCCTTTTTCATCCATAAGGTGCCTGAAGGTAACTCCGGGAATTTGTCCTGCAGCATCTTTAAGCATTGCTTTGTTTTTTTGCTGGGCAGCAATCATTGAGTCTAACTTTGCAAGCTGGGCTATTCCGATTGCTCCCTGAATTTCCATCATTCTGTAATTAAATCCGACGAAATGTCTTCCCTCTCCCCCTCTTCCTCCCGGATTAACTTCATGATCATGACCATGATCATGATATTCAGACATTGCTCTCCACAGTTCCGGATCTTCTGTTATTATCATGCCGCCTTCTCCGGTGGTCATCGTTTTTACTGAATCAAAAGAGAAAGTTCCGCATTTACCAAAGCTGCCAAGATGCTTTCCGTCAATTCTCCCTCCGGCAGCCTGGGCAGTATCTTCAAGTACCGGAATACCATGCTCAGTTGCAATAGCCAGAATTTCTTTAATTCTGGCCTGGGCACCAAGCATGTGAACAGGAATTATACATTTCGTTTTGGATGTTATTTTATTTTTCAGATCTACAGGATCCATATTAAGCGTTGTATCTACCTCAGTAAACACAGGAATGGCACCAACTTCAAAAATAGCTTCCCAGGTTGCGACAAAGGTAAACCCCTGAGTAATAACTTCATCACCAGGACCAATTCCAAGGGCGGTCAGAGCAACTTTCAGAGCTGCCGTTCCTGACGTTACGGCCTGACCATAAGATGTTCCGCAATAATGTGCAAATTTCTCCTCAAACTCCTTTACCTTAAAGACCCCATTTCGCTGGTCATTAAACTCATACCGAAAAAGAACACCGGTATCGAGAACGTCCATAATTTCTTTTTTTTCTTCTTCACCAAATATTTCAAATCCAGGCATAACACACTCCTGTTAATTGTTACGACGCCATCATTAATTTACTGTTGTCTATCAGCCTGATCGAGCCTCCAATTTTAACTGCCAGAGCAAGTACACTGTGTTTATTAACAAATTTATCGGGGATAAGGTTGAATTCATTTACAACAACAGCATACTCCAGTTTTCCACCGGCGTTATCCACAATCTCTTTTGCTTTTTCTATTATTGTGTCGGCAGCAACGTTTTGCCGGCCTTTCACCAGTTCCTTGGCAACATGAATTGCCCGGGAAAGGCAGAGTGCAGTTCTACGACCCGCATCGTCAAGATAGCGATTTCTAGAACTCATTGCCAAGCCATCTTTTTCCCTGAAGATGGGAGCGCCAATAACCTCAATATTGTAATTGAGATCTTTCGTTAACTGCCTGACAAGTACCAACTGTTGAAAATCTTTTTTGCCAAACACTGCAACATCGGGAACAGTTATATTGAATAATTTTGTCACCACCGTTGCGACCCCGCCAAAGTGAACAGGCCTGTCCTTTCCACACATTCCCTGGGAGAGCAGTGTTACATTAACGCTGGTCTGAAATTTTTTCGGGTATATCTCCTCTGGCTCAGGGCAGAAAAGTGCATCCACCCCTTCACCCGCGGCCAAACTGCAATCGGCCTGAAATTGCCTGGGATATGAGTCTAAATCCTCATCAGGGCCAAACTGCTTCGAGTTTACAAAAAGAGATACAATGGTTTTATCCGTCACGCTTTTTGCTCTACGCATTAATGATAGGTGGCCTTCATGCAGGCATCCCATCGTTGGCACAAGAGAAACTTTATACCCTTTCTTTTTCCACATCTTCGAAAGGGAGTTAATCTCTTTTACAGAGGGTACAATTTTCACATTCTTGTTTTCAGTTGTGCGATTCTCGCTTCAATTTCAGATCTGGCCTGAGCTGCCGCAGGTTCATCGCCTGTATTAAGCAGGAAATTATTATAAATCGTATGTGCCTTTTCGAAATTACCCTGGGTCTCTTCAATGCGGGCAAGCCCTGTATAACCGACATGATCGTATCCCTTGATTTCTTTCAAAAGATCATACTGCACCGCAGCCTCAGCAAATTTTTCATCCGCCTCCAGAGCCTGTCCAGCCCCAAAGAGTAACAGGCTATAGAGCGGACTTGTCTTACCGACACTTTTAATCTCATCAAGATATTTTCCAGCAGCTGCTGCATATGCACCGTTCTTCATATCAAGGTGAGCAAGTTCAATCTTAGCCCATTGTGCTGAGGTTGTACTTCCATACTTATCTATTACTCCGGC
>DEIL01000113.1 GCA_002352445.1 Desulfobulbaceae bacterium UBA2775 | reverse complement strand
TTTGGGTTAAGATGTTTTCTGGAAGCATCAACGGTTTCAGAGTACTCCATTTGCAGCTGTAATTCTGGGAATATTTCTGACGTTTCAAAACAGGTAGATTGCTCCTTTTTGGGCAACTTTTCTAAGCATCTTCAAGTCGGAACTTCACAGGAATTAGGTCAAATTCTCATATCTGCTCTCAGTTTTACATTGCCAACACATATCTTTCTAATGATCTTCTCTATCACAATTCTGATCTATTACTACTTTCCTTTTTGTGGTTAGCTATTATCCTTATATAGGGTTAGATATAACATCTTTCAGCTCAACGGCATTTAACTGTAGCATTTCCTATATGGTTAAAGACCTTTATCCAGACCAATGACGTCTTTACAATGGCTTGGATTTTATTAAAAAAACAGGGGAAATTACTATGAAAAGATTAATTGGAATCAAAGTTGTTCTTGTATTCTTTATACTCGTTTCATTTGTGCAGGCGAAAGATAGTTTACCCGCCGAAGTCACACTTTTTAAAAACGTAAATATCTTTGACGGGAAAAGCGATAGCTTAAAGGAGGGATACGATGTCCTGGTCGTTCGCAACAAGATTCATAAGATAGACATGAATATCCCGAGCTCCGGCAGCTATGAAGTTGAGGTGACCAGCGGCGGTGAAAAGAAAGTAAAAGTACTTTCTGATTTTGCGCCCTCTGTGTATACCATCACCGTTATGGATGCAGAGGCAAAAACAGAAACGAAAGAGGTGAAGGTCAATGTCATCGAAGGCGGTGGTCGCACGCTGATGCCCGGCCTGATCGAAGCACACGCACATCTCATGTTGATGGGGCCAACGCTTCCGGCCATGGAAGCAGGGTCTACTTGGGAAGACTTTGCGATCCATGCCGCCGCTATGTCCGAGATGTATTTGTTGCAGGGCTTCACGACAGTGCGCGATGCAGGTGGTACAAATGGTGGCATACCAAGGGCGATCAACAAAGGAACTATTATTGGGCCGCGCGTTTATCCATCCGGCGCTTTCCTGGGGACCCGCGGTGGCCACGCAGATTTCGCGAATTTTACATCGCCCGTTGGCCAATCGACAAATATGAGTCGTCTCAACCTGGCCCAGGAAGTTGACAGCGTCGCCGACGTTCAAAAATACGGACGCAACAATTTCCGCATGGGTGCAACCCAACTGAAGTACATGCAGTCTGGTGGCGTCGTTTCGGCCTTCGATCCCTGGCAACTTCTTGCAGGTTCTCAGGCAGAGATCGAGGCAGCGGTTCAGGTTGCCAACGAGTATGGTAGCTATGTGATGGCGCACTCTTACAGAAAAGAGGCAATGATGAATGCGTTGAATGCAGGCGTGCGGTCAATCGAGCATGGCTTCAGTTTTGACTGTGAAGTCGCTGAATTGATGAAGGAAAAAGAAGCCTATATCACCACTAACCTTACCGCATTTGATCCCGGACTACTGTCAATTCCTTCGGTAGCCAATCAGCCATCCAGCTTGCGCAAGGCGATCTCCGCCTCGGCCACGTTTAAAAATTACATCCCCAACATGAAGAAATGTCCGGTAAAGCGGGCCTTTCAGACTGACTGCGTCGGCAACGTTGAGGATTGTAGCAAGCAGATTGCCTATGAGAAATACCTCAATGCAGAGTTCTTTGATCCGCACACAGCGCTGGTTGTGATGACGTCGACTGGAGGCGAACTCATGGCGCTGTCGGGCGACTTCATGAACCCATATCCTGATGGAAAACTCGGGGTCATCGAAGAAGGTGCCTTTGCCGACATCCTTCTTGTAGATGGGAACCCCCTGGAAGACTTTTCCGTCATGGGGACCTCCGACAAATGGTTCGACGGCCCCACGCGACCTGAAAGCCCCGAGAGCATTCAGATCATCATGAAAGACGGCAAGATCTACAAGAATACACTATAATAAAATTTAAACCAGCGGGGGCGCTTCGGCGTCCCGTTTCCCTCTTCTAAACCTCACCGAAATGAAATCGATAATACTCAAATGGCTGCCTGCGGCATTTTTTGCCTTTGCCACAACAGCACTGGCCACCGGAGCAACCACCGAGGATACTGTCCGCCCCCGCCTCTCTACAGATGAGGTAGAAAACCAGATTACTTTTGACCGTGAAACCAACCCACTCTATGAGTCGCGGTTGCTGGCCCCTCTACACGACTGGAAGAACGGTATAGCAGAGCGAACCGGGTTTAACTGGAGCCTTGATTACTCTGCCCTCTTTATGAGCGTAAACGACAGTCCAGGTGAAGATAACGCAAGTGGCGGCATGGTCCGATTCTTCGGATATTGGGATTTGGTGAACCACAGAGGCCCAAACAAAGGGAGCCTGAACTGGAAGGTTGAAAATCGTCATAGCTACACTGATGTTCCCCCGAGTGGCCTCGGGTTTGAGAGCGGGTATGTAGGGTTGTTCGAACCACCGTTCAGTGATCAGCAGACACGCCTGACCAACCTGTACTGGAAACAGTATTTTGCCGAAGGAAAATGGGCGTTTGTCGGCGGCTTTCTTGATGCGACTGATTTCGCTGATGTGTACCTGCTTGCCAGCCCATGGACCGGTTTTAATAACTTTGTTTTCTCTACCGGTTCTGCTGCAATGGATCTTCCGAACGATGCCACCCTGGGCGTTGCAGCTGGTGGTATGATTGGTAGTAAAGTATATGTTCAGGCAGGGATAGCAGATGCCAACTCCGATCCCACCCAACCTTTCGACGGTTTTGACTCGGTGGCCAACAACAGTGATTTTTTCAAATGGATAGAGGTAGGTTTTACTCCCAAACAGGACAAGTTGTACTTTGATAATGTGCATGTCACCTTCTGGCATATCGACGAGCGGGCAAACGGTACGCCTGACGGCTGGGGGCTCAACGCTTCCTGGCAGCAATGGGTCTATGATAAATGGCTGCCCTTTGTTCGTGGCGGATATACCGAAGATAGCGGCAGCCTCCTTGAAAAATCAATGACTGTCGGAGTCGGTTATCAGCCAATTCCAATGCGTGGTGTAATAGGTTTAGGTCTCAACTGGGGTAAACCAAACCAAGCGTCGTTTGACGGTGCGGATGACCAGTATACGACAGAATTGTTCTGGAGATATCAATTTACTAAGGAATTAGCTGTTACCCCGTCTATTCAGTACATCAAGGACCCGGCACTCAATCTGGAGGAAGATAGCTTGTGGGCATACAGTCTACGAGTACGTATTGCCTTGTGATTTCCCTAAGGTTGCCAAACCAAATGTCTGTCAATGTTGATATATACTGAACTGTACCTTATTCCTGTATCTGCAAACATGGTGTTGTCTTGAAAACCTAGCAACACCGGAAGGCCATTTTGACCTTTTGAAAATCAGAATTTTCCTGACAGGAAAAAGACATCCTGAAGTCCATGATTCTTCCAGAGAATATTGATGGTCTGGAATTATTTTCACTATGGTGCAACAAAACCAAGTCGAATGGTATAACGTTACCATAATTCTATTATATGATGGCACCGATGATATTTGGCGATTTTGAACATTTATATCGACTCTAAATAAAGAAGAACTTTGAGGAAGCCAATCAATAATAAATACTTAACATCTCATAAAAACTGTCGAAGGATAAGTTATGACTGATACTCCAGTGTATATGGTGGTTAATTTGATTATCACTGATGCTGAGACTTACCGTAAATATGAAAAGGGGTTTTTCCCACTGTTAAAAAAATATCAAGGCGAATTTATGACCTATGACGACCATCCGATTCATCTTGAAGGTATTGCCCCACGGAGTGGGCGAATGATCATTTTCCGCTTTCCCACAGAACAGGCAGCCAAGGACTGGTATGCAGATGTCGATTATCAACTAATTTCCGAGTTTCGTCGAGCAGGCACCAAGATGGAGTTTCTAACGTTAGTGCATGGTCTGCAGCCGCGAGAATAGGAACTGAGAGATATAGCCAATAAATCGATAGAGATTGGCAATTGACATTTTAACCTTTTAAACTCGCTAACCGATCAACAAGCGAATTGCTATGCCTCCCAATACGACAATCATGAGCCAATTGCGAGTTTTCTCCAGACGTGACCTGAGGCGCGTATTTTTAATCATTTTGTTCCCAAGGCGTTGCACTAACCCATCTGCAAGAAATGCGTAAATAAGATCAAACAACAGGCCTATGGTCACCAACACCCCTCCAAGTAATATGAATTGCGAAAACAAGGATCCTCCATCAGACGATGTAAACTGAGGAAGCAGCAGACTACAAAACAGTAGTGCTTTTGGATTCAATAAATTGGTAAAAAAACCACGCAATATATTTGAACCTACTGAAGCAGTTGTCGTGGAGACATCTGCTTCAGCCAGTGGAGAACGCAGCATCTTCCATGCCCAAAAAAACAGATATCCCGCCCCCACAATACGAACAATGTCCTGAAAACCTGGATGAGTTGCAAAGAGTACCGCCAAACCCAGACCCGACCCCATAACGTGCACCGTGCGTGCAGCGGCAATACCTATGACGGTATTCACTCCCGCTCGCCTGCCTTGACTGGCTGAGACAGCCAAAACAAGGGCCATATCCGGGCCGGGTGATAAGTAAACTGCTATGAGTGTGGTGAGGTATAGATACAGTAAAGTTGGTTCAATCATGATTATAGCCCTCCACTAATCAAATATAATTGCAATCAGTATACTGGGATAATGTTGGAATTAACTTGCTTTGTCACAGAAAACATGGAACTAAATTGGAAGATTCCACTGAAAGGAGGCTATAATGAGAAAGAATTCTCTAAAAACAGGATTAGATACCACTGATTATTCCCTTTTAGCGTTGGTGCAAGACGATGGACGCATATCTAACGTTAAAGTTGCCGAAACACTTTCGTTGAGTGAAACACCGTGCTGGCGGAGACTTAAACGTCTTGAGGAAGAAGGCTATATTGATAGCTATCAGGCCAATCTCAACCGTTACCGATTAGGCTTTGGTGTTCTAGCTTTGGTGCAGATATGTTTTGCCAACCACACAGATGATGCGCCGTCGCAGTTCGAGGAGGCAATACAGAATATTCCTGAAGTACTCTCCTGTCACAATGTTACAGGAGAGGCAGACTATATCCTCCAAATTGTAGCCCAGGACTTGGTAGCATATGAACAATTTCTCAGGAAAGTACTACGGAAGCTCCCTGGAGTGACATCTATCCAGTCAAGTCTCTCTCTGCGGGAAGTGAAGAATTCGACACGGTTACCCTTAGATGGATCTAGGCAGGTTTGAAAACCATGAATATTGAATACCTCTGTAGCATTTACGCGCTAGACAGGTAATATAGCCATATCCAAGATCTGATTTTATCAAATTGACCTCAGGTTGAGCCAACCACGAACAGATAAGCGGTTCGAAATTATAATTGTAAGGAATACATAACTGGTGTTATGTGCGAGAGCGCCATCAATAAAACTGGCAACTCGGCATTAGTAAAAGATAATCGAGGAACGCCCCGCCGCTTCGATTGGGGCCGTCCGGTGAACATAGCGTTAAGATAGCCATACCGAAGCTCTAAACTTGGAGAAAATCTGCAGCATAACTACTGTGAATTCAAAGAAGAAGTTGTTCCCAAAACCTAACAACAAATAACTCTGTTTCGATCTCTAGAAAACCAAGAATAGCCTAACGAGAAAAGGACTCTTTAAAATCAAAGATGGTTCCAGACAATTTTGCATGCCATGTATATTAAGCAGGAACTCAACTCCTTCCTCCAAATTATACACCTTGACGTGTTCTAATTTTTTATACTATATTTGACCATCAGCGCTGATTTGAAGCTCAGCTTGCGAGCGCTATACAAATACTGCTAAAGAGAGGGATAGAGATATTTATACCCGCTTTAGCAATTGCTGAGTGGGTTTTTTTGTGCCTGTTGACGACAAGCGTCGCCGATTTAATTCTAACAACTTGCAGGGCGACTGATAAATGCTGCTAAAGCGTTGCGCCTTTTCCCGCTCCGAGGTGTCTACGTCTCTATAATTGGAGCGTATAGAGGTTAATCCATGACTACTAAAAACTCCCAACAAAAACCGGTCAAAAAAGGATCAGAAGAGGCGCTGTCTCCGCTAGAAACGCTGATAAGCGGGAAAGCTGGGCCATTGCCTCTGGACAACGACCAAAGGATGCAGAAAGAGAACACAGGGAATACCTCAAGCGAGATGCGATCCTCGGTGCGAGAAAAGACCTCCGGGCCATACTTGAGCGGAATAAAGGAGAGGATTCTGGCTCGTTATCCGGCCCTTACCGAGGAGGAACTGGAAAATATGTTAGCCGAAACCTAACCGGCAAACGAGTAAGCGCAGTACTCCTCTCCCCTGTCAAGGGAATAACCGATATCCTTTCCCTTGGCGGGATCTCCCATCCCAAGCTATTCCAACTATCATATTAATACGGTACCCTCGAATACTTTAGCACTGTTTACCTTACCACAACTTAACACCTTACCCATACAATCTCCAGCTGATCTCAGGACAAAACTGCCACAATGTAGCACAATAATCTCTATTATCTCAAACAGTTACCTGGTGCGTTTTCCGG
>DEIL01000004.1 GCA_002352445.1 Desulfobulbaceae bacterium UBA2775 | reverse complement strand
CCCCAAATATACACATCTGTTAAGTTGCATATATGCGCAATATTGTAAATACGCGTTTATGTCAACTATAAATTTTGAGCAGTAAAGTAACTTCGGGGAGACCTTTGGAGCAGAAAGTACTTTTACACGTATATAACAGTTGTAGTTTTGTTGCAAAAGCTAGTTCTTTATAATTTTTACCTTAAAGGGAAAGGGAACTAAGCCAATCACTATTTTTTTGAAATAGGTTAAAGTCGTGCCAAAAAAGTGGTCCCCATTCTTCGACCACTGGCACCATAAGTTAAATAGGTTTATCTCTCTCAGAGAGAGTTCTGCCCCTGGGTTAATCTGAAGAACAAATTTATCCGCCCTCCTTTCTCTGGTATATTGAACGCTCATCTATTCCATTGGTATACCGAAAAGATATAGACATCCAATCTGCTGTTTGGTAGTGTTTTTTTGTATGTTACTAATCATCATCACATCCAGTATAAGAATAGGTTTTTTATTGGAAAATGCATTTGATGAATACACAAGGGGAAGTAAAAATGAAAAAAATTAGTTTATTAATTTGTGCGCTATTTATGACAGGTATGTTGTTTTCCGGCCAGGCACTCTCCGCTGACAGGATATTTTTTGGTATCGCAACCGGAGGTACAGGGGGCACATACTATCCTCTGGGTGGTATGCTGGCACAGCTGATCTCTAATAAAGTTGTAATTGACGGCAAGAAATTGTCTGCGACTGCTGAAACTGGAAATGCATCTGTAGCAAATGCGACCCTTCTCAGTCGCGGCGGTATTGAATCAGCCTTTGTTGCTGCAGATATTTTAGATGCCGCCTTTAAAGGAACAAAACAATTTAAGGGAAAAGACCTGAAAAACCTTCGTGCTCTGGGAGCCTTATACCCTGAAACTGTCCAGCTGGTAGTGCGAGCAAATGCCGGTGTTAAAACCTTTAAAGATCTTAAAGGAAAATCTATTTCCTCCGGTTCACCTGGTTCGGGGCAGTGGCAACTTTTAGGAGATCTCCTCTCTTCTTATGGACTGGATAGAAAGAAAGATATTTCGGAAGACTATTCCTCATTTTCCCAATCTGTAGAGAAAATTAAAGATGGAAATCTGGATGCCTCACTTATCACAGCAGGAGCACCAACTGCATCTGTTCTTGAGTTAGCAAACCATCACGACATTGCCATCCTTCCCTTGACCGGACCTGCCATCAAAGAGTTACAGAAAATTCAACCCTATTATGCCGACGCAATTCTTCCTGCAGATACATATAAAGGACAATCCAGCGACGTGCAGACTATTGCGGTAAGAGCCATTTGGGCAACCCATGATAAATTAGATGACGAGACTGCTTACAACGTAGTAAAAGCCCTGTATGAAAACACTGATACTCTCGCCAAGGTTCATGTTAAGGGTAAAGAAATTTCTATTGAAAAAGCACTCGAATCTGTTTCAATCCCCATCCACCCAGGCGCCGAAAAGTACTACCGTGAAAAAGGGCTCCTCAAGTAAGAAGATAATACTTGCCGCAGGCGCGCTGGTCATTTTTCTAGCCGCCTGCTTTTCACCAGGTGTTTGTGGTTTTACCAGCGAATGCGTGCAACTAGTGGTCACCCAATTCCCAGAGAAAAACGAGTTGGGGCGGTATTGTCTGGGACCTGACAAGACATTTTCTCTCTCTTTTATCCACTCTGTTTCAAAAACCCGGGTTACAGATGTATATGAAATCCGGGCCGGTAGAATCATTCAGACAAAAGAACTATTCAAAGCTCATGGTGCGGGTCTCCCCTCTAGTGCTTCAGAACCTGGCGGGCTTTTCTGGGAAAAAACAAGGGAGTGGTTTATCCTCCATATGGAAAGACCAATACCAAAGCTTGTGATAAGAACAGATTCATTATATGAAAATCGCCTTACTCTGACTACTGGTGTGATAGATCTTAACCAGTGGAGTGATCAGGCCCTTCTGCTATATGTTGACTCAGGTGCTTCTTTTTAGTGCCTTAAGAATTATTATCTGTATTTTTGTACTCCTCAAGGAGATATAATGACTGATGAAGTAAAAAGCTGGGAGACCGCTGGTGGGGTAGATTCTACAGCCGATGCTGAAACGATGAATGCCTCTCAAATAGAAACCATTGTAAAAAAGTATGACGCGGAATCTAACTTCAGGAATTTGGGTGGCATTACAGCGAAAATAACAGGATCTCTCTGTATTGCTTTAAGTCTTTTTCATGTATATACAGCTGGCTTCGGTCTTCTTAATGAAGTCACGCATAGAACAGTCCACCTTACCCTGGTTCTAGGACTGGTATTTTTAGTGTTCCCCAGACGAACACCTAAAAAACTTGTCAATGATTGGGGTTTTGGTCTCTGCTTTGGAGCTTTTTATCTTTTCCTCGCCTGGCAGTTGACAAACCGATTCGCAGATCAAATGCCCCTTTTGGGAAAAGCCGGTTTAATTGCACTGGTTTTCTTTATTTCTCTCACAGCCCTCCCGATCCGACAGTTTAAGGGAGAGGGAGATCAACTTTCTTTTGCTGATTGGCCTCTGGCATTTGCTGCTGGAGGATTCTCTCTCTATCTGATTGTTTTTTTTGAATCTATTTTTATCACCAACATTGGATTCCCGGCTCTTTTTGACTATGTAATGGGACTTGTTGCAGTTATTATGGTGACTGAGGCCTGCCGGCGAGTCATGGGTAATACATTGCCAACCATCGGGGCTGTTGCTCTTTTGTACGCAGTGGTAGGACCCTGGTTGCCGGGTGTACTGGCTCACCGAGGGTATGATATTGTAAGGATCGTTGAACATCTTTACCTTGGCACTGAAGGTATTTATGGCGTGGCAGTCGGAGTTGTGGCGACTTATGTATTTCATTTTGTGCTATTCGGAGTAATGGCGCAGGCGTCGGGCCTTGGGCAGTTATTCATAGACCTTGCGACAATTCTCGCCGGAAGGTATTCGGGTGGGCCTGCCAAGGTTTCAGTGGTATCGTCTGGCTTTTTCGGTATGATTTCTGGATCTCCAATCGCCAATACTGCAACTACCGGTTCATTTACTATTCCCATGATGAAAAAGAATGGGTTCACACCCACGTTTGCATCGGCGGTTGAAGCATCCGCCTCCTGTGGTGGTCAGGTGACACCTCCCATTATGGGAGCCTCTGCCTTCGTCATGACTGAAATGCTGGGAGTGCCTTATAATGAAATCATTCTTATTGCTATAATCCCTGCCGCGTTTCATTATCTTGCCATTTTCAGCATGGTTCACCTCGAAGCTAAACGATTGGGCCTGAAAGGTATGGCAAAAGAGAAAATCCCTCAGTTCATGTATGTACTCAAGCGATCATGGCACTTGATGATCCCTCTCACTGTTATGGTCACTCTTCTTCTCTTGCAATTCACACCGTATCTCGCTGCCTTCTGGGGTATTATTCTGACCATTGTCTGTTCATATATCCCGCCTGTCACCAGGAAATTTGGCATCGGTGAGCTTGACGATTCCAATACACTGACTCCGAAACGAATTGCAAAAGGGCTTGACGAAGGTGCCAGATATGCTCTGGCCATTGGTGCCGCATGTGCCTGTGTCGGGTTTATTCTTGGCGTGCTGACCCTCACCGGGATGGGGTTTAAATTTTCCGGTGCTGTCCTGGAACTTGCTTCATCCGTCGGCACACTTGTTTCAAACATGATTCCCTTCGATCTTATCTCAGCACAAGGATCGACGCTATTTTTCGGACTAATAATGGTTGCCATCGCCTGTATCATCATGGGTGCAGGAATTCCCACTACACCATGTTATATTATACTCGCCTCCATTGCAGGCCCAGCACTCGGTGACTTGGGTGTACCCCTGATTGCCACCCATTTCTTTGTGTTCTATTATGGAGTCCTGGCAGATGTGACACCTCCTGTTGCCCTGGCTGCCTATGCAGGTGCTGGGATCGGAGGAGCAGATCCCATGCAAACCGGTGTGACCGCATTTCGACTTTCTATGGGAAAAGCTCTTGTGCCGTTTATGTTCGTCTATGCACCCAGCATGCTCTTTATCAATTTTAGCTGGATTGAATTTTCACTTGCGATGATCAGCGGTATACTGGGAATCATTGCCCTCTCAGCCGCCTATATCGGTCACTTTAAAACCCGAATAAATTTATTTGGCAAAATATTACTAACAATAGGCGGGTTACTGCTTGTCTCAAGCAAGCTCACCGTTATCATGGTGGGTACAATCCTTGTACTTATTGTGTTGCTACCAAAATTTTTAGGAGTCAGCAATCCACGATCACTTGAAGCCGATAATTTTCAACCAGATGAAATTCAAGGTGGGTAAAATAGTAAGTTAAACAATGCCTACTACAACACACACAAAGCGAAGCTTCTGAAAGACTTTGGCAGTACTTCTGTGTAATAAAAGCCTTGCTTGTCGCACGCTATGCTAAATAATTCACCAGCACGCTGCAGAGAGAAATCCGCCAGAAATATGGAAAATTCATCCCGAAAATTCCCTACATTAAAGGATTGCGCAAAATTGGCCGATAGATTTTTTCTCATCACCAGCCAACATCTCGCGGGCTATAAAGCAATGAAGGAGCTTGTTCGATAATATTGCCACATTGAATCTACTGATTTTACGTAATTCCCAAACATTACGTATATAAACTGTGAGTCTCTGGTTCTCAAGGGGCCGAATGCCTATCACATTTTAACTTGCCGCCCGTCCGAGATTGTTCCAGATTATTTTTGCTTATCATTTCGGAAAAAGTGTTAGGCAACCTGTCTGATACCATGACACTATCAACCATGCTCTCTCACCATCATAGCTTTTCATTTACAAAACAAAACGAGTAAAAGGGATACAGGGGTAGACTTGTTTCTAATAAGGTAGCGGCTAATATAATTAAATAATTATCTTGGCCGAAAGTTCACATATTTCCACTATACCCTGATGTGAAGTTTGATTCTCACATTAAACTATAATTCAGGTAGTTAAGAGTGGGAGAGGTTTCAAACCGAAGTCACCATTTTGAAGATTTATCGAAAACCTTAAATTCGTTCCATCCGTGCAGCAAAAAAACCATCGATTGTTGGTGACGGATGGGGGCAGAAAAAATTGTCTTTTACAAATTGGTGAGCTGCTCTGGGTAGTTGCTCTGCACAATTTGTAAGCGTAAAATCAGGATGGGTTGAGAGAAATTTGTGTATGACATTTTGGTTTTCTTCAGGTTCAAGAGAACAGGTGGCATAGACAAGCACACCCTTTGGCCCGAGAAGAAGTTGTGTCTGATCAAGTAATTTCAGTTGCTCGTTTTGGTATCGTAGAAGATCCGGCTCTTTTCTGTTCCAGCGAATATCAGGATGACGGCCAATGACACCGGTGCCGGAGCAGGGAGCGTCGATGAGGATGCCGTCAAATTGTATGGTGCATTTTGCACCAAAGTCCTGGAGATTGCCTTCGTAGATGGAGAATTTACTTTCTGGAAGAAGGCGATTATGGTTTTCCCGAAGCTTTTGCAACCGACTTCTCTCAGGTTCAACCGCATATATCTTCAGATCACGACCTATTCCCAACTGGAGCAGATGACTGGTCTTGCCGCCAAGCCCTGCGCAGCCGTCGAGATAGGTTCCGTGATTTTTCAAGGGGCCCAGCAAAAGAGTAGCTAACTGTGCCGCTTCGTCCTGAACTTGGAAAAACCCCTGCTCGTATCCCGGAATTGATTGTATGGAGCCATGAAAATCCGGCAATACAATGCCGTCTGGAGCATATCTTCCTGGGTGGTGGTTGATTTTGTGCTGCTCGAGTTGTCGGCATAAATCCGCTCTGGAAATCCGACCACTGTTTACCCTTAGGATCAGAAGGGGCTCTTTGTTGTTTTCATTGCAGATACGAGCTGTTTCCTCTCCTCCGAAATGTTTTATCCACCTGCTGATCAGCCACTGAGGATGATTATACACAAGCTTGTCATCGTGCTCCATCGGTGCGATTTCAGCCGGGGTTGTCTTTTCTTTACGTCGGATAGTTTCACGTAAAACACCATTGACAAATCCATGGAGCCTTTTGGGCACACCTTTTACTTTGCAGCTGTTTACTGCTTCATTAACCGCTGCTGAGTAAGGTATGCTGGTGAGAAAAAAAATCTGATAGAGACCGACTGCAAGTGACTGATGGACAAAAGGGTGGAGTTTGCGGATCGGGGTTTTGCTCCTTTCCTGCAGAATAAAGTCTAAGAACTGACGTTGGCGAAGAACACCATAAATCAAGTTCATTGCCAGGTTACGTTCTTTTGAAGAGAGTTTGTATTTCTTTACATTTTTGTTAAAAAGAATTTTGACCGAAGATCGGGACTGAAACAGGTTGCAGAGTGTTTCTGCGGCAACAAATCGTGCTGTATGGATTGGTTTCTTTTGCAAAGCGGAAGAAGTGAATGTAATTTAAGGACGAGAAGTTAACTGATGGCGTCGTAAAAAGTCCAAACAGTGTAGCAGGAATTTATTACCTTGGAAAATATTTTTTCTTCTTCAAGTGCAGCACCCTTTAAATGGACAAATGAAACTATGGTTGGTATCTTTATCCCATGCGGAATGATTGCACAATCAACAGTAAATTTTATCCTCTATAACAAGTCAAGATGCGTATAAAACATGCGGGTTGGATATGTCTTCTGATAACCACTGTTTATTTTGCCGGTTCTGCCGGGGCCACGACTAAGGACGGAGTAATAAAGCGGGGGTTCCTGCTGTGTGGTGTTTCCACCGGTACTGCAGGTTTTTCTACTGTTGATGAGCAGGGGAACTGGTCGGGGCTTGATGTGGATATCTGCCGGGCTGTAGCAGCGGCAATCTTTGAAGATTCTGAGAAGGTAAAGTATTTGCCACTTGCAGAAAAGGAAAGTTTTTCCGCCTTGCTTTCCGGTGAAGTTGATATTCTTTCAAGAAATGTAACCTGGACATTCATCCGGGATGCAGCGCTGGCTGTCCACTTTACTGGAATAAGCTATTATGACGGCCAGGGATTGCTCGTTGCCGCATCACTTGGAGCAAGTCGCATTTCCGACTTGAAAAAAGTAAGGGTCTGCAGTCAGGTCGGCTCTGCAATGGAGGAGAATCTTGAGGATTATTTTACAAGGAATAAAATTGAGTTTAAAAATATAGTTTTTGAGACTTCAGATCTTGCAGTAAAGGGGTTTTCGGAGTCCAAGTGTGATCTGATCACCATGCAGCAGTCAATGCTGTATGGTGTGCGACTTGGGCTGCCTGACCCGGAAATTGCGGTGGTCTTGCCCGGCGTTATCTCTAAAGAACCATTGGGGCCGGTCGTTCGTCATGGCGATGATAACTGGCTCGATATTGTCAAATGGAGCCTCTATGCAATGATTACTGCAGAGGAGCTGGGTATAAATTCGACCAATGTCGGTGAGATGATAATCAACAACAATCTTGCTGTAAAAAGGCTGCTGGGGCAGGACGGGAGTGTTGGCAAAGGATTAGGCCTGAAAGATGACTGGGCGTATCAAATAATCAAGCAGGTCGGAAATTACGGCGAGGTTTTTGAGCGCAATTTTGGCTCTGAATCATCGCTGAATGTCGACCGGGGACTCAATAATCTCTGGAACCGTGGTGGAATACAATATTCTCCGCCTCTGCGCTAGAAGAAGAAACTGCTTAAAATAACTTTTTAAGATCCTCTTTTAAGATTTTGCCCATGGTATTTCGGGGCAGTTTTTCAACAAAGATGATTTCTTTCGGGCATTTCCAGTCATGGAGATGTTTCTTGCAAATAGCCTTGACTGTGTCAGATATATCTCCTGATCCTGAAGTCTTCACTATGGCTGCTACAATTTTTTCTCCCCATTTTTCATCGAAGATACCTACAACTGATGATTCAACAACTTCATCAAGCCTGCTGATTACCGCCTCAATTTCATTTGGGGAAACGTTTTCTCCCCCCGTTATGATAATGTTCTTTAAGCGGTCGGTGAGATAATAATAGCCATCCCGGTCTTTTTTCCCCAGGTCACCTGTCTTAAACCAGCCTTGTTCAAAGGTTTTCTTTGTTTCTTCAGGTTTTTTCCAGTAACCGGGTGAAATGGAGTCGGATTTGAGCCAGAACTCGCCGATTTTACCCGGTTTTGCATCCAAAGAACTTTCAGGGTCTACAATTCTTACCTCAAGGGCTGGAAGAGCAATTCCGATGGATCCCGGTTTTTTTTCACCATACAGGGGATTTGAAAAGTTCATGCCCGTTTCCGACATCCCTTCCCGCTCTACAACCTCTTTGCCGAAGGTTTGCTTAATCTTTTGAAAATCTTTAATCAGTAATGGCGCGGATCCTGAGGTCCATAGTCTCATATGATCAAAATTAAAGGTTTGGTGCCCTGTGGTATCAATGAGCTTTGAATACATGGCCGGAACTCCCATGAATATGGAGCAGGCCAAATCCCCTCTGTTTTCTTTTAAAATATCAATGACGACTTCAGGAACAAATCTGTCGAGCATCACGACATGTGTTCCTGTCAGCAATGCAGTGTGAAGGGCAAAACATAATCCGTGAACATGAAAAAGAGGCAAGGTATGACATAATGTGTCAGAATCTGAAATTCCCCATATATTTATTACATTATCAGCATCATGCACCAGGTTTCTCTGGGTTAGAACAGCACCTTTGGGATTGCCGGTTGTTCCTGACGTATAGATGATTAGTGCCGGATCATCAGAATCCTGGTTGACTTTCTCCAGATCATCAGAGAAGGATTCTAAACAGGACATCTCCTGAAAAGGGATTGTTGTATCAAACTCAAGGCAGGTTAAGCTCGTATCAATTTCAGTTATCGTCTTCGCCTTATCCGGGGATATGAGAATAAGTGACGGTGCAGCATCATTTAACAGATAGATTAATTCAGATTTTTTGAAGCCGGGGTTGAGAGGTATAGAGACAGCACCTATTTTTTGAAGGGCAATGTAAGCAACAATAAAAACCAGGGATTTATCCAGCAGAAGGACAACATTATCTGATTTTTTAACTCCCTGTTTTAAAAACAGATTAGCCATTTTATCTGAATTTTTATCCAGATCGAGAAAAGAGCTCCGGGTCTCAACCTTATTTCCCCTTAAAAAGGATATGGCTGTTTTTGAGTTATATTTTTCAAAACAATCCTTAAAGCAGGCAGCCATGGACATTGCATTCTCCCTTGACAAAATCGGTTTTATCTTCGCCGATATCCCAAAAAAGCCCGGTCATCAGCTGTAAACCTTCTCTTCCAATTTCTTCGAGGAAATGTTCATTCGGTGCATGCTGACTGCAGCCTGCATATGAATGGGGCACCCAGATGGTAGGCATGGCAAGGACATGACTGAATGCGTCATTGGGTAATGTCCCTCCAAGATTTGGTAAAAATGCAACTTTTTTACCCAGAGTGGCCTCAAAGGAAGATGTTGTAAATTCAACCCAGGGGTTATCTGGATCCATACGGGTAGCCAGTCCGTAATTATTAGGAACCGGCTCAATTCCCACCACAGAAAAACCATGATCATCAAGGTGTTTTCTGATTGCGGGAATAAATGTGTCAGGGTTTGAGTCTGCAATAAACCGGATATGGCATCTGACCCATGCTTCAGGCGGAATGGCATGGGCAGGCTGTGCTGGATCACCACATTTCAAAGCAAGTACTTCCAGAGTGTTCCAGCCATACACCTTTCCGGCCGAACTGAGCCCAGGCTCTCCCCACTCAGGATCTATTTCCGGTCCTCCCTCACCTGTTATTGT
>DEIL01000330.1:3479-3795 GCA_002352445.1 Desulfobulbaceae bacterium UBA2775 | reverse complement strand
CAGTGGACATGATAGTTTCCTGTTTTATATGAAAGTCCTGTACTATTCAGGAGGAAAGGGATTCGGAGGGGTGTTGACACAACAGGTAAGCGAGCCTGCGAGACTCCGATCCACAGTTTGCGAGGACGTTTGGCAACACTCCTCCGAATCCCTGTTACATTACTTTCATAACAGTATAGCGGTGTCATCGTTGTGAAATTCATTTCGTGAGTGTTAGAGGACAAATAATGTGTGATACATGCGGCTGCCCAAGCCCTTCAGACCATACTCATGCCCACAGCCATAGCAAAACGGTTGATGTGCATACCAGCCTCTT
>DEIL01000330.1:0-3440 GCA_002352445.1 Desulfobulbaceae bacterium UBA2775 | reverse complement strand
AAGGCCAACCGGGAACATTTTGATGAAACCGGTATCGTAGCCCTTAACCTTATCAGCAGCCCCGGCTCAGGAAAAACAACACTCCTTGAACATACCATTGAAGCCCTCAAGGGTGAAATCAATATTGGGGTGATCGAAGGAGATATTGAAACCGAAAGGGATGCGGAGAGAATCAGGGCAAAGGGTGTTCCGGTCATCCAGCTTACTACCGGCGGCGCCTGCCACCTCGACGCGGCCATGACCCACAAGGGGTTCCATCGCCTCGAGAAAGAAGCTGGGGGACAAACAATCGATCTGTTGTTTATCGAAAACGTCGGCAACCTTGTCTGTCCCTCAACCTTTGACCTTGGCGAGCATGAGCGGGTGGTTCTTGTTTCGGTGCCGGAAGGACCCGATAAACCCGCAAAATACCCCAAGGCCTTTATAAGCTCACAGACCTTTGTGGTGAGCAAAACCGACCTGCTCCCCCATTTTGATTTTCCTGTAGCCGAGGCAATTGGAGATGCCCTGCATCTTAATCCACACCTTCGCACTATGGAACTCTCCGCTACAACTGGTGAAGGAATGGAAACATGGCTTAATTATCTGCGGGAACTGGTCGTAAAAATGAAGCAGGAAAAAAATCAGGTGCAGTAACCTGCTATTGATATGAACTGGCCTCTGCGGTTACTGCTGTGGGTTCTCCCTGCTCTTCTTTTACAGAGTTGCGGCAGCCATCTACAGCAAAAAACTGATTCAAATCTCATCGGATATACAGAAACCGGCAAGGCATCATTTTATGCGATGAAATTTCAGTTCAGAAAAACTGCGAGTGGCGAACGATTCAATCAATTTGCGATGACAGCCGCCCATAAAAAACTGCCCTTTGGCACCATGCTTCTGGTGACCAATCTTGAAAACGGTAAAAGCATAAAGGTAAAAGTGAATGATAGAGGTCCTTTTATCAAGGGAAGAATCATCGATCTCACCAGAGCCGCATTTGCAAAAATAGGAGATACCCGAAAGGGGATCATTCCCGTCAAAATTGAGACTGCCAAATAGGGTTGAGAATGACGATCCCCCATACAACCCCACCCTAACTCAGATTCTCCTGCAACAAAAACAAGTTAGAAATTGAAAATACCAATATATAAACCTGCCAGAAAAAATAATGGAAGATATCGAAAAGGGTTATATTTGATCATATCATTTTTCCGGGTTTCGTGATTCCTTATTATAATCTTTAAAAAACTCAAAGAAGTAATCATGCCTAAAAGCACAATTAGAGTTTGCCATGGTTTTGCCGATCCAGCTGCAACAGCAAAATCAAGAAATTCCAGATCAAAACCTAACTGCCGGCCCAGTATCGGAAAAAAATGCCCAAGACGTTCAAGAAAAGGTTTGAGCTGATAGCCAATCTCAAAGGCAAAGGCGAGGGGAATGAGGGCATTGGTAAACAGTTGCCCCTTGTCAATAGAACTGTTTCTCAGTTGTCCAAAGGAAAGAGAACCGGAAATCTTCACAAAATAAAAGGAAACCGCTGTTGCCAATAGAAGAATGATGGCAAAGGCGGTAAAATTGGAGTGGGTAACGGATTTAACTGCATGGGTAAGAGAAGTATGCTCAAGACCACGCAGAAATTGGGTGCCTAAAATCACAGGAATGAAAATAGAGGCTACCCTTTCCGGCTTAATAACAGCCCACAGTTCATGGCCCGGTATACGAAGGTTGAGCACAGGTGATGCATCTTCGCAAATTTTCACACAGTTGCCGCAGAGAATACAGTTCTGGTTTGAGCGAAGTGAGAAAGGACCCTGATAAAGAGGACAACCCGATACATTTTCTGTCCCTTTAAAGCATGCATCGGTCGTACAGGTTGAGTTGCATATGCTTGCATTAGAGCGCCATTCAATTATGGAACAGCCGGAAAAGATAGCGCCGAGACGACCTAACGGGCACAGGTAACGACACCAGACCCGCCGTTCAAAAAGTAAACCGCACAAAATAGCACCTGCTAAAATGGCAAGCAGCAGGAACCCGGTTGCCCTTGGTGAATAGTGCATATCGGATGCTACTTCTGCATATATAATCAGGGCAAGACCTGCCGCGCTGATGTAAACGCCATAGTTTCTAATAAATTTCGGCACCTTTTTTTTCAGGCTGAAAAATCTGTTTAGCAGATCGTGTACCGCACCCATTGGACAGACAGCACACCATATTCTAGCGGCGACAAACCAGCTTAAAAAGAGAAGAGGCTCCCACATGCCCCAGACCATGACAAGGCTGATATTAGAATCTGCTGCAGTGCTTGCTGTAAAAGCAGATAGAAAGATAAGAGTAAACACCAGACCGACAATAACCTGGGGACCGACAGGGTAAAAGCGGTTGCGAAAAACATTGCGTACTTTATCAAGCTGCAGCAGGTTGAAGGTGAGTTTCCCTTCAGGTGGAGCCATACCCACAAAGATATCTTCAGGCGTAAGGTAATCGCCCTGGGCCAGGATAATGGCCCGGCGAATTACTACTTCCAGTTCTTCCAGGTTTCCCGGCCAGTCATATGCCATAATCCGCTTATAGGCTTCGTCGGACATGCCCTTTATCAACTTACGACCCGGGCTTTTGAAGCATTCCTGGATAATGATAAAATCAACCAGCAACCTGAGATCTTTTTTCCTTTTCTTTAATGGAGGTACTGCTAAGGGGTTGCCTGCAAGCAAGTTGAAAAGCTCTGTATTGAAAAGCTCTTTTTCCTCCAGCTCTTTGAGGTTTAAGGTGGATGTCCCAATAATTCGAACCGAGGATACAGTTAACCCCTGACTGCCTGACTGGTAAAATTCTCCGGTTTTAATAAAATTGACAAGATCATGTTGCACATCCGGGCACAGATGATCAATATTCTCGATAACCACCGTGCCCTCTTTACATATCTGCAGCAGTCCAAGGTTGTTTGATTCTACATTGGGGAAAGCCCCCGGAACGTGACCGAAAAGAGTACTTTTCTGGGATATTTCCAATTGGAAGGGGTCATTAGATGCTGCATTTGAGCCGTTTAAAGAGACATCTTCAGCATTCATAAACATAAACGGCCTGGTAGATCGGCGGCTGTTTTTATGTATCTCTGCAGCAACTACCAGCTTCTCTGTTCCGTTATCCCCTGTAATCAAGGTGGGATTGTCGTCTTCTGCAACATCGGCTATTTTTGTTCGCAGGTTATTCACAACCCGTGTCTGGCCAATGACGTCCGGTATGGAGAGATCGTCCTGTTGAGAGACAAACTGTTGATAAGCCAGTTCATTTGCCGTGGCATTAATCAGATCTTCATTGTTTTTGGCAATACGTTTAGCAAATATTTTGATGTATTGCCTGGAGACTTCCGGGAAGTCCTCGCATAACTGGTAAAAGTCTTTTTTTGAGAATGCCAGAATACAGACAGGGCTCATGGTTTTAACTGAAGTGGTATG
>DEIL01000193.1 GCA_002352445.1 Desulfobulbaceae bacterium UBA2775 | reverse complement strand
GAAGTAGGTGAGGGGGCGGCGGACGACCCACCAGTAGCCCGACGTGAGCAGGGCACTGCGGTCACCCTGGGCACGCAGGACTGAATTGGCTTTGCGCCATGCTTCATCGGATGGGCGCGCTGGGAAATAATTGATGCCAGCCCAGGTTCCGCGATTTTCCCATCCATAGGGCACCACTATCATATGCGGAACACCGGCACGTTTCCGGTACGCCTCGGTAATCTCAGGAAGACGCTCAAGATCGGGCCCCATGGAACCATTATACCCCTTTGGGCTACCAAGGCGGAAAATGATTCCCGCCGGACCCTCTTTGAGGAAAGCAGGGATATCTTCACGCTGTGTCAGCTTGCGGGCACACCAGGGCTGTTGACGCGCCCAGCGCTTGTAGAGGTCAGCCGCATCGTGCCAGTCCCCGCTGAAAACGCCCATGACTGTGGTGTAAGGTATGTCTCCATCCCCAGGAACCTCCGGTCTCAGGTGGTTGACCTTGATTTCTACAAAACGGTTCGAGGCCATCTCAACTTCAAAGTTCTTGCAGTGCCCCTGGCTATCCTGCGTAGCAAGCATCAGTCCGGATAAGGAGTCATACAGGGCCATCATCTGTACAGCAGCACTTCCCGGGTAAGATCCATACAGCCGGCGGTTCAGATGGCCGGGTGCATTGACGACAATGCCGTCGGTATGGTGCTGCGGGAAAAGGAGCCTGTCATCCAAGGCATCCTCCCCGAGAACGACAGGAGAGACAAAACACGGGTATTGGATGGATGCCACCGCCTGATCGGTGGGGTTCTTTACGGTTAATCCAAAATGCACCAGGCCATCTTTGCCTGCTGTGATGGTAGCGGCTACAGACATTCCAGGTTCAGGTCCTTTAGAGAACTCCATACCCAGGGTGTCTGCTGTAACTGTCTTCAGAGAGAGGTGGGCGAAATCGTCAGATGTGATTTCAACAGCCTCTCCCTTGCGCCAGCGGGTCAGGAGAATGCGAAAAAGAGGGCGTCTTTGAACCGCATTGGCAAAGGATTGCCCGGTCCGGCGATCGACCAAGTGACGTAGCGAGCCGTTACTGCTGTCGAAGGCCGCAACCAGACGGTCAGAGATAATTCCGGTATGAGGCCCCGTCTCAAAGATACCCGTCTGTTTTCCTTCCGGCATTTCCAGTGGCTTCGCCGCAACAGCCAGGACGGCAATGCGGTCTTTTTTTTCGACCGGACGGAGCATAAGGTCATCAAAGAGCATAGAAGCGCGGGAAGCTTTTTTCGGTGAAAGCCAGACACCAAGGGCTACCTTCCTGGCAGAAACATCCGGCAAGCATCCGCTGATCATCCATCCAGGTTCACGAACGCCCTCAGGCCATACTTTGGCCGCCACGGTTTCATTCTGCATAGCCAGCTTAACGCGTATCCAGCGACTGGTAAAGGATGGTATTGCAGCCCGACCGAAACTGATTGAAGGTTTTTCATTGCCACGCCAGTAAAAGAGCCGCGCGCTGCCTGAACCAAGCGTAAGTGCGATAAAACCTTCCTCAGTAAGCCCGTACAAATAGGCAACCGGTGGGGCTCCCCGCGAGCTGTGAAGGTGCACCCGTGTTTCAACCACAAAAGAGGGGGGCAGGGCCTCCGGCACCGTTACCCTGGTGTGATGAGATCCTTTAGCATCGATCTGCAGAACACGGTTCGATTTTACTCCGGGCTCGATGGATATTTTCGGGGCCCAGGGAATACTCTTTTCATCAAAATTCCAGCTTTTGGCAACTGCCGGAGAAAGCATAAAAAAGAACAGAGCCAAGTGAGTTATCAAAAAGAATCGAATTTTCATTGGCAATTGTAATCTCCGCCATTATTAACAAGTAAAACGCAGATCAAAAAATGGGATTGAGGGTGTCGGACTCACAGCCGATCTTCCTCTCGACCACCCAGCATCAAATCCTTGAGCAAATCCAACTGCGCTTCGGCGCGCAGCAGTTCTTCGCGCATTTTCTCGAGCTGCAGCGACTGCTGGGCAATGGTTTGATCGCGCCGGACCAAACTGTTCTTGAGCAGGGAAGCCATATTTTCAAGATCGCTGGCTACCTGCAGCGTTGAAGTGGCGGAACTTGTGGGTAATAAGCGTGCCTCGCATTCCAAGCTGGCAACAGCCCTCACTGGGGAGGATGAGGCTTTGGCAAGAGCAGCCTGCAATGCATCAATTGCCTGCATCCAGTCCGTTGAGCGATCAAATTCGCTGCGGAACCCGGTAACCAGAGTCCGCACATGTTCGACCGCTTCAGGAGTAAACCCGCCAGGCAATTGCGCCAGATTCAGCAGTTCGCTGTGAATTTCAAGGCAGAGCGCCTGCAATGGCAACGCCACCGAAGCTGCGGTTTCGTCCGGGTAGCAGGAATGCCGCAGCTCATCGGCAAGAAACTCACTTTCGAATTTTGTAACCTCGTCCGGATCAAGCTGAGCCTCCATGCCAAGGAAACCAGCAATTCTATGCAACTCCTGGCGCGGCCGGTCCATCATCAGGTCGTAATCGACGACCAAACCACCATGTTGCAGAAGCGCTTCCATCGAATCCAACTGGTGAACCACCCAAAGGGCCAAGGCCTGGGCCTCGGGCATCTGATCTCGCTTAAACAGTGAGCTGGCGACGCTGTATGGATGGCGATTAGCCAGGATAAAAATCGGCTCGATACCCGCTTCTACAAAGACTGGAAGCAAATAAGGCCACAAGCGGCTGATACGCGGGTCTTTCAAACCCCATAGCGGTTTGTTTTCGAAACGGCTGAATACTTTTTTCTTTAGACTGTTCTGATAAGCGGAGATAACTTCAGGATCGACTGAGTCCGGCAAAAGGAGCGAATTCCATAGCCTCTTGATGCGGTTCAAAAGACTCTCATCAAGCTGATTGGTAATCTGATCCTCAAAAAAACCTTTAGGATTATCGAATCGCGGTCCATACAAACTCTCACCCAAAAAAACACCTGCAGCGAACAGAGCTCGCGACAAAACGGATGTGCCAGAGCGATGCGAACCTAATACAAGGGCGCAGCGTCTATTAAGTTTAAAAGCAGTCCCGTTTAAATTGTGAGGCATAAATCAAATAAACCTTGATTGTCGCAATAATTTTGTTTTCTAATTCGAGTAAAAACTTCCTCCGTTGAGACAATCCGCCTTTTGTCCTAATCGACGAAAAAATGAATTTGATTCTTTAATTCAGACAATTGAAAAAACATCATAACACGAATTATCTCTTCACCCAATATATATTGGTAAATTTATCGTGCCAGAGATTGGATGAATTCTTGCTTCAGACTTTCGTAGTTTTGCTTGACGTACGAAAACAGTTTCTTATCTTCACCAATAATGGGATCAAACAGATCATGTTTTAGTTCATCGACATCGACGGAGTTCTTGTACTGGGTAACATTTCGGCGAAGATTACTCAGAGGTGTTCCAAGCAGACCAGACAATGTATCGACAAGGTCCTGGTAGTATTCGAGTGGAACCACAAAAATATTATTTTTCCTGATGGATTGAACCGCGAGTTCAAAACTAGGTCGGCCGCATAAATGCCAGCATTGCATATTGAATGCTTTTTGGGAAAATATATCCTGCAGAAGCAGCTCAATACTGTTAAAACTGACCCCCTGATGTTCCTTGAGATCACTATTTGTTATGTAATGCTGCAATGAGATCAACCTCCTAACCGGCTCACGCACGACTGAAATAGTCGGATAATGGATGCCCTTTTTTGATAATTCCTCAAAGGATATATGGCCTCCTACGTAATCATAATTCTTCAGTTGCTCCGACTCCATGGATAAAAATAAAAAACGCTCCTCTTGATTCCCAAATCTTATGGACTTCTTCTTGCCAAAGTATTTTTTTAACTCAGTATGCAGAGACATGCCAGCAGTTTTGGGGACATGGACAAAGGCCAGTTTATTTATACTGCAATTAGAGCGATCCATTATTGCTTACCCTCCATTTTTTCCACCCCCAAGCATAAACCTTCATTAGCCGAGTTCATTCTACCGATTCTCTCGATGTAAGCTATGGCATTTTCCGGGTTGAGAAAGCGCGACAAAATGTCACTGGTATTTTGTTTTCTCATTCGAGTACTTAGCGCTTCGGGTTGAGTCAATCCGAGAAACGCAAATACCCGGCGAGAAAAAGATTCGTTGATAAAATCTTCGTAGGTCGTGAAGAGATAGTTTTGTCCAGATTCATTCAACTCCTTGAGTAAATCCAACTGCGCTTCGGCGCGCAGCTTCTCTTCGCGCATTTTCTCGAGGTGCATCGACTGCTGGGCAATGGTTTGATCGCGCCGGGCCAAACTGTTCTTGAGCAGGGAAGCAATATTTTCAAGATCGCTGGCTACCTGCATCGTTGAAGTGGCGGAACCTGTGGGCAATGAAGGAGTCCCGAGGGACCAACTCTTCAACAAGTCACCTCGTAACTCGGCGATCAGCCGATCATCCTGTCTCAAAACCTCGGAGCAAACCTCAAGCAATGGCCTCGGCGTCAGCTCGACCAGAAGGCTGGCGTTAGCGGCCAAACTGGCCAACACATCCCCCGGCACGGTCAGGTCAAACTGCGGATAATTGTGCAAACTCAAGAGCAGCAGCCCCTCTGCCCCGGCACGAACGGCGAGGCCAACGACATTCACAATTAATCCAACATCTCCATTCCAGCGCCACAGCTCCGATCCATCCTCTTGCAAAAAAGCCAGGCGATGAAGCCACAAGGCCACCGGGCGATTGGCCGGATCCAACTCAATGCGTGCAAGCAGCTTCAAATCCGTCGGCATGGGCAGCCGCTGGGTTTGCCGCTGGCTTGAGACGGTATAGGTCGTGGCGATACTGCGAGATTGCATATACTTTTGGGACACCCCCTCGACGATTTCCGATAAATAGAGGCGTACCTCGCATACCAATCTGGCACCAGGCCCTACTGGGGACGATGAGACTTTGGCAAGAGCAGCCTGCAATGCATCAATTGCCTGCATTCAGTCCATTGAGCGATCAAATTCGCTGCGGAACCCGGTCACCAAAGTCCGCACATGTTCGACCGCTTCAGGAGTCATCCCGCCAGGCAATTGCGCAAGATTCAGCAGCTTGCTGTGAATTTCAAGGCAGAGCGCCTGGAATGGCAACGCCACCGGAGCTGAGATCTCGACCGGATAGCGGGAATGCCGCAGCTCATCGTCAAGGAACTCACTTTCGAACTTCACAATCTCGTCCGGATCAAGCTGAGCTTCCACGCCAAGAAAACTCGCAATCCTTTGCAACTCCTGGCGTGGCCGGTCCATCATCAGGTCGTAATCCACGACCAAACCACCATGCCGCAAAAGCGCTTCCATCGCATCCAACTGATGAACTGCCCAAAGGGCCAAGGCCTGGGCCTCGGGCATCTGATCTCGCTTAAACAGTGAGCTGGCGACACTGTAAGGATAGCGATTAGCCAGGATAAAAATCGGCTCGATACCCGCTTCTACAAAGATTGGAAGCCAATAAGGCCACAAGCGGCTGATACGCGGGTCTTTCAAACCCCATAGCGGTTTGTTTTCGAAACGGCTGAATACTTTATTCTTTAGACTGATCTGATAAGCAGAAATAACTTCAGGATCGACTGAGTCCGGCAACAGGAGCGAATTCCATAGCCTCTCAATGCGGTTCAAAAGACTCTCATCAAGCTGATTGGTAATCTAATCCTCAAAAAAACCTTTAGGGTTATCGAATCGCGGTCCATACAAACTCTCACCCAAGAAAACACCTGCAGCGAGCAAAGCTCGCGACAAAACGGATGTGCCAGAGCGATGCGAACCTAACACAAGGGCGCAGCGTTTATTAGGTTCATTAACAGTCCCGTTAAAATTGTAAAGCATTAATTAAATAGGCCTTGATTGTTGAAATAAATATGTAGCGTGTATTGGCCAGCACTCAAATCTTTCCATGTACCGCAATGCAACTTACATTCGGCACATAAATCCTTCGATTATTAATATTTTTTTTCTCCACTAAACTTCTACTTCAATTCATCTATACCAGTTCTTTAGGTTTCTATCTTTGTGTTACAACTCAAATCTGTAATGATTCATATCTTTGCATGAAAAACACACTGTCAATGATTTTGAGTCTATTTTCATCATAAATNNCTCATGTAAATAATATTTCTCATAGTCATTATCAACATTGTAGGAGTTTTTTACTAAACTATAACCCTTTGATTTTAATAGCTCTGTGCACCGATTTCCTTCTATAGAGATAGCTAATATTGTATACTTTTCAAATGGGAAATTCTTTAGTACATTGTATTCAAACCCCTCGATATCCATTGATAGGTAATCAATAATTTTAGGAGAATTATGTTTTTCCAGAATTTCTTGAAGTGTGAATGATTTTACTTTTAAAAGTTCTGAGTGGCTTAATAATTTTTCTAATATTTTTTTTCTTTCTGGAGAAGTAGCATCATTGTGATATTCAGCATCAAACCCTTTTATCATTGTATCGAATTCTACCTTATCTCTTACCGCCATACTACGCCATTCTATATTTTTAAAATAAGCAAAAAGATGGTCACTTTGTTTTTTATCAGAAAGCAAAACATTCAGAACTAAATTACTTCTATTTCTTTTTAAATCATTTAGATGTATCGGTGCGGCTTCAATACAAACACCCTTCCAATCAAAATATTTTTCAAGCGAATAGCATGAGCTTGCATTCTTACCCTTATGTGCGCCACATTCTATAAAAAAACCTTTTCTCTTATTGGGAAATATCTCTTTAATAACCCATTGATCATTTTTTGTTGCAATATCATAGAACTGTATGTCACTATCAATTTCCGATTTTTTTTTGTTTAAACTTCTACAAATTGAATTATTCATTTTTCCTATCCCTATTTTAAAAAACATTGTTTATTCTTTTTATCATAAATAAAGGGTTTTAAAAACGTTTCAATTTTTAACGCATTATCAATGCCCTTTAATAGTGAATTTACCGCGCCAGATATTGAATGAATTCCTGTTTCAGACTCTCGTAGTTTTTAGTTAACTGTATCAAGTCCTATTTCAATAATTCCGTGCCCGATCTTTCCTGGATTTGATTAACTTAGAATTGCCCAGTAAACGCTTACGTATCTTACAATTTCATTTCTTGCTTTTTTTTAGAAATGAAACTGCTTAAAAGCTCTGCCGAGGAATATAAATTGATTATACTGTTGTTCCACGGTTGGGTGCCCTCTGAGAGCTTATGTAGGTAAGAGAAGTTCTTTTTTGTTATCTATGATTGTCTGCAATTGTTTTGCATCTTCTGCCAATATTTTATTCTCTGAGCTAATTCCTTTTCTAATACTTTCTTTTAGATAGGGAACAAGTTCGGGAGAATTTTTTTCTATATATTTAAATATTTGAGTGATTTTTTTTGTAGTTAGCCCTTTGTATGGATGCCATTCATCTATATTATTTATGGGTTCATAAAATAACTTTCTGCTTCTGTTGTTTGTATATTCGGTTAGTATTTTTTGGTAACCTTCTGAGTGTAAAGAAACTAAAAAGTTTGCCATATTTGGATGGATAAGTTGATGATTGTTGAAAGGCTCTTTTTTATATTTAAGCGAGTATTTCTGTAAAGGCTTTATAATATCTATACAATATTGAAAGTCTTTACATATTGAGTTGATACATCGTTTAAATTCAAGAGCATCAAGATTCAAAGATATGTTGCCGGGATAAGGCAATTTAATATAATGATCATTTAAATCTATATTCAAGATATTAAAAAAGTCTGAAATAATATCATTTTCGATTAATTGTTCTTTTTCATATGCTTTGACAATTAAATTTTCTTTACCAAAATAAGATGAATATTGAGAACAGAGCTCATGAAAGTCGACAGTCTTTTCTTCACTAATGAAATCATCAATTGATTTCGGGTATTTTCGTGCTTTTACATATGAAGAATAAAGTGACTGTAAAAAACTGTCGTGCCTCCTTAAGTATATGATTATTTTAATATTATTGGCAAGTTTCTTCATTGAAAATGTAAGTTGTTCGATTTTGCCTTGGAAGACACTAAATATTTCACTGGATATTATTATAGTCTTATATCCTTTACTTTCATTCTTTAATTGTTCCAAGTACTCTTCAACGCTAAATTTAGCACCATATTGGCCTTTTGTGATATGATTAAAAGCGTTTGCTAATGGATGATGGCCACCACCGTGATTTGATGCCCCGGTTTTTGGGTATAAGATACCATGTGTTTTTAATGCATGACGGTTGAAAAACAAGAATTGTTGGAGAGCGGTTGTGCCAGTTTTGCGCAGTCCAATGTGTAGATATATAGTTTGTATCTCCATTTTATGTACCTTTGCACTCATGCTTGTATGATTTTTTTAGTTCCTTATAGATAAGCGAAAAAAAAGGATTTTATCGTATCTCTTCAAATCTACGAGGTAGATTGAAAAATCAATTGGTTATGTAACTGGTTTCTTGTATATATTTTGAGCTCATTACACCGCAAAACGACAAATCATGAGTTACGGAAGATTTGAGCTAAATTCACTTAGATGTGCAGGCAAAAAACCACATCTAAGTGATTGTTTTTTTCACCTCAGACTTTGGGATGGATACGATTTTGTCCTTTAACTCAAACAGTTGAAAATTCATTATAACACCACCTATCTCTTAATCCAATATATATTAGTAAATTTACTGCGCCAGAGATTGAATAAATGCCTGTTTCAGACTTTCGTAGCTTTCCTTAACATACGAAAACAGTTTCTTATCTTCACCAATAATGGGATCAAGCAGATCATGTTTTAGGTCATCTACATCAACTGAGGTCTTGTACTGGGTAACATTGCGGTGAAGATTACGCAGAGGTGTTCCAAGCAGATCAGACAACGTCTCGAGAAGGTCCTGGTAGTATTCCAGCGGCACCACAAAGATATTGTTTTTCCTGATGGATTCAACCGCAAGTTCAAAACTAGGTCGGCCGCCTAAATGCCAGCATTGCATATTGAATGCTTTTCTGGAAAACATATACTGCAGAAGCTGCTCAATATCGTTAAAACTGAACCCCTGATGGTCTTCGTGGTTACTATCCGTTAGATAATTTTGGAGTGAAAACAACCTACTAACCGGCGCACGCAGGACTGAAATAGTTGGATAATGGATGCCCTTTTTGGATAATTCCTCAATGTTAATATGGCCTGTTATGTAATCATATTTCTTTAGTTGCTCCGGATCTATGGACAAAAACAAATTGCGCCCCTCGCTATCTCCAAATCTTATAGTTTTCTCCTTGCCAAAGTGTTTTTGTAACTCAGCATGCAAAGACAAGCCAGCAGTTTTGGGAATATGGACAAAGGACAGCTTATTTATGCTACAGTTGGAGTGATCCATTATTATTTACCCTTAATTGTTGTTAGTGTCATCTCAAGATATGCCCTTCCCCACATCAGATCGGGCTCCAGGTAGTTCCCCTCCGCCCATTCGTTCCATGACTTGACGAAAATCACCCTTTGTTCGGGAGTGTTGTTTTCCACCAGGCCGACCGCCTCCTCAAGGTGCTGGCGATATAGCTCCGGGGTCGCCCCCTGGAGGACGAAACCGTTCCGGCCAGAGCGCGGGGTATTGTCCCAGTTGGGAAGCACGCAAGGGAAGAACTCGCGCCGCCGCGTGGTCTCCGGGAAAGCGTTCTTGACAAAGGTTTCGTAGGTATAGATCTGCGGTAGTTTTGGAACGACTGCCAGGTCGGGATCAGCCGCCAGGACCTCCTTTTCAACCTCTTCGTTGATCGACTTGATGCCCTGGTAGGGAAGTTGACCGACCGGCGGGTTAGTCGTGAATCCGTCGTAGCCGTCTTCCGGCATCTGCCAGGGATAGTCGGTAATCGCTACGAAGAAGAAATCAGGCGCCCTTTCTCTTTGTGCCAATTCCCGCCAGGTGTCCATGAAGATTCTCGCATCCTTGAAGTCGGTTGGCCGATAGATGCAGAAGATATTCCGGCCGTCAACCTTCATGTAGCGATGATCACCGAATGCATCAAGCATGCAGTAGAAATAGGCCTTGTAGTCGTTGACGCCGGGATAGGTCTGCT
This sequence comes from Desulfobulbaceae bacterium UBA2775, assembly GCA_002352445.1. GTDB lineage: Bacteria > Desulfobacterota > Desulfobulbia > Desulfobulbales > Desulfocapsaceae > Desulfomarina. The sequence continues at coordinate 31 of DEIL01000193.1, read as the reverse complement.
CGATCAGAATCCGGTCCGGGCAGCCGTGCCA